>JAHBSN010000062.1 GCA_019639095.1 Actinomycetota bacterium | reverse complement strand
GGATCCGTCTAGGGTCAGAATTGCGCCACTGATGTTTGGTGACGGGCCGCTCGGGCTGATGGCATCGTGTTGTCATCCACATTAGTCTTGACGTCATCCCTAAGGGAAGACCTCACATGACCCAGCGATGACGTGCGGTCCATCGCTAGTAATGCTCAAGAAGCACGGTTCTGCAAGCCTGTCCGCATTGGTGGGAGTGCTTATCTCAACCAACAGCCCTCGGGCATTGGCATTGTTCATCTCAGCGACCACCGCTTCAACTGCTAACTCGTCGCCGGGGCGGGACTCTGGATTCAACCCAACCCTTGCCTCATCTATCTCCTGATCGATGAAGCCCCATCGAGTTGTCTGATAGCCAGACTCCAACTCGACTCCGATCAGCGCCACCGGGCAACTCATGGTGAGCGGTGCAAATCCAGCACGAATTGCGATATAATTTCGTCTAGTACAGATGTTCGGGCCGCTGTCAAGATACGACGTCAGGCCATCGAGCTTCGCGAGGTCCTCGCTTGACAAGTCGGGACAGCACATGGGCCCGTCGAAAAGAAGGCCAGGGACTGAGGAGTTTGCTGGGAACGGATATGCCACTGACACGACGGCTTGTAGCGGTGGGCTTTCTCGGCCGGCGTCGGCTCCGCGGAGAGAACCCTGCTCCTCACCTGCGTATGAGACTGCCACTTGCGCAGTGCCGGGGGGGGAATGGGTAGTATCAGCAACAATGGACGGCACAAGGGCTTCGAGTAACTCGAAGCGGTAGGACCACCCCTCGCTCGTCTTCAGCCCGAAGCGAATCGGGGCAGTTGCACCCACCTGAACATCACCAAACCGTATCGGTGGAGGCAGAGTTGTAGAACTCGTCTCGTTCAAGGTCACCGTTGTCTCAGGTGCTAACGCCGCAGTCGAGGTGCTGATTGCATTGTCCGCTGGCTCCGCCGTCGAAGATTTCAGGGTGGATCCGCTACCCGGCGAGCTGGAGCAGGCGGCCGAGCAGCCGACGATCAAAATGTAAACAACGATAGCCATGACCCACCTGTAATGACCCACCACACTGGGCTGGGGCCGCGACCAAGGCCTTCGAAACGTTAACATGACGAGCTGTGCCTCCGGTAGGGTCCGCGCCGTAGCTTATGGCTCACGCAAGCAGGCATGAGGGTGCCCATGGCCCAAGGTCGGTATCTGTATCGACCTCGATGTCGTGCGCCTCAGCATTGATGCCTTTCTCATCCAGAGGCGCACCAAAGGATGGCTGACTTTGATGTCATTCGCCTCAGAGGACGCGCAGCGTCCGGCTCGCTTGATCAGGCGCCTCGGCTTGGCTCGCCGGCGCCGGTTTGATACAGCGCAATCGATTCTTGGCCAGGACAGGGAGTGCCGCAGGCTGGTTCTGCGCATGGGGTCCAAGCCGGCATTAGTGCTCCGCCCAGAGGGCACTAACTCGGTGACTTCCGCGGTGCGAATTGGGATCCTCATCCCGCGAGGTCTGGCTCGCTGATGTGTAGTCTCGCTGCGGCTCGTGCGAGCCGCCCAGGAACAGCTGGCTGGTGTCACCAGATTCCGCCTAATTGTCTGATTCTGTGGCCCTGCATAAGCCGCCCGTGAGGCAAACCATACATGCGCGGCGTTGGTCAGGCCGGGGTCGAGCGCTCGTGGGTGCCGGTGCACGCGAGCCACTTCGCCGCTACCACAAGGAGCTCAAGCTCCTCGGCTGAGCCCGGCGCCGCGGCACCGAGAGTTCCGCACTTCGCAAGGAGCGCGGCCATCCGCACTGGGCGACCGCTCCGTAGCCTTGGGGAATGGGCGCGCGAGCGGACCGCGAGGTCGAGGGACGGGACGGCACCCCCGTCGGACGGCGCGCCGTGCTCGGGCTGCTCGGGCTCGGCACCGCGGGGGTCCTCGTGGGCGCCAGGGTCCAGGACAAGGTGGCCGAGGGCCTCGCCCCCATCAGCGCCATCGACCCCACCGGCCTGTCGGACCTCGTGCCCGGCGCCGGGCGGTTCCGGATCTACACCGTCACCGGCGACCTGCCCGAGATGGCGCGCTCGGCGTGGCGCCTCCGCCTCGGCGGTCTGGTGGACCGCCCCGACACGCTGACCTTCGCCGACCTCACCGAGATGGAGCCGGTGGGGCTCACCGCCGACTTCCAGTGCGTCACCGGGTGGCGGGTGGCCGACGTGCCCTGGAAGGGCGTGCGGCTGTCGGACCTGCTCGACCGGGCGGGCGTGCAGCCCGGCGCCACCCACCTCCGCCTCACGTCGTTCGACGGCGTCTACACCGAGTCGCTCACGATGGAGCAGGCCCGCCGCCCCGACGTGATCGTGGCCTACGAGATGCTCGGGGGAGCCATCACCAAGGCCCACGGCGGCCCGGTCCGGCTCTACGTGGCGCCCATGTACGGGTACAAGTCGCTCAAGTGGCTCGACGGCATCGAGGTCACCGACCACCTCGAGCCCGGGTACTGGGAGCACCTCGGCTACGACGTCGACGCCTGGGTGGGCCGCTCCAACGGGCGAGACGACGAGCCGCCCGAGGTGTCGGGGTCGTGACCGCGCCCGCCCGGGTCGACACCCTGGTGGGCGATCGGCTGGTGCGCTTCGACCGGGCTGAGCGCTGGCTGCACTGGATCAACGCCACGCTCGTGCTGGTGCTCATCGCCACCGGATCGATCATGTACATCGGTGCGCTGTCGGGCCTGGTGGGCCGGCGGCTGCTGGTGCGAGACCTCCACGTGTGGTCGGGGCTGCTCCTCCCGATCCCATTCCTCGCCGTGGTGCTGGGGCGATGGGGACGGGGCTTCCGGAGCGACTGCGCCCGCCTCGGCCGCTTCCTCACCGACGACTGGCGGTGGTTCCGCCGGCGCGAGCGTCGCTTCGGCGACCTGCGGGTGGGCAAGTTCAACGCCGGGCAGAAGGTGAACGCCATCCTCGTGGCCGGCGCCCTGCCGGTGATGTTCGGCACCGGGCTCGTCCTGCACTGGGCCCGATCGTTCCCCGAGGGCATCCGCACCGGCGCCACGTTCGTCCACGACTGGGGCTACGTGGCCCTCGGGCTGCTCGTGGCCGGCCACATCGTGAAGGCCATGGCCGACCCCGTGGCCCTGCACGCCATGCGCACCGGCCTGGCCCCCGCTCGCTGGGCGAAGGCCACCCACCCCCGCTGGCACGACGAGGTCGTGGGCGAGCCCACGGCCGACGAGCCGGACGAGGCGGTAGACCACGCCGAACCGGGCGACCACGACCACGAGGGCGCGCTCGACCCGGCGGGAGGGGTGGCCTCGCCCACCCCCTACGATGGCGCCCGGTCCGACCAGCCCTGAGGAGACAACCGTGGACGTCCGCATCGGCGTGACCCAGACCGCCAAGGAGATCGAGGTCGAGCTGCCCGACGGCGTCGACGCGGAGTCGGTCAAGGCCGACCTCGCCAAGGCCGTGAAGGACGGCTCCACCTTCTGGGTCACCGACCGCAAGGGCCGCCAGGTCGGGGTCGTCGCCGAGAAGGTGGCCTACGTGGAGATCGGCGTGCCCGACGCCGCTCGCCGCATCGGCTTCGGCGGCTGATGCCCCGCCCGTGACCGCGCTGCTCGACCGCCGCCTGCTCTTCGTCACCGGCAAGGGCGGCGTCGGCAAGACCACCGTGGCCGCGTCGCTGGCCCTGCTCGCCGCCGAGCAGGGCCGCCGCACCCTCGTGTGCGAGGTCGACGCCAAGGGCAACCTGGCCGACTTCTACGAGGCCGGCCCCACGGCGTTCGCCGCCCGGGAGCTCCAGCCCGGGCTCTTCGCCATGTCGATGAACACCGAGGAGTCGCTCAAGGAGTACCTGAGCCTCCAGCTCAAGATCCCGCTCCTCGCCAAGATCGGCCCCCTCGCCCGCACGTTCGACTTCATCGCCAACGCCGCCCCGGGCGTGAAGGAGATCCTCACGGTCGGGACGCTGGCGTGGGAGGTGCGCGAGCGCCACTACGACCTCGTGGTGGTCGACAGCGTGGCCAGCGGCCACATCGTCGGCCAGCTCACCGCGCCGCAGGGCATCAACGAGCTCGTGCAGGTGGGCCTGGTGCGCAACCAGACCCAGTGGATGCTCGACATCCTCACCGACCCGGCCCAGACCGGTGTCGTCATCGTGTCGGCGCCCGAGGAGATGCCGGTGGCCGAGACCATCGAGCTGGCCGGCCGACTGGGCGACGAGACCGACGTCGACCTGGCCGCCATCGTGGTCAACCGGGTGCTCCCCGAGCTGTTCAACGAGCGCGAGGAGGCGTTGTTCGAGCGCCTGCGCGAGCCCCGCCACGTGGACGCGCTGTCGTCGGCGGCCAAGGGCGACGTGAGCCCGATCCTCGACGCCGCCGGGCTCGCCGTCACGCTGCGCCGCACGCGCGCCGGTCACCTGGCCGACCTGCGCGCCGCGGTGGACCCCGCCCTCCCGCTCATCTACGTGCCCTACCTCTTCACCCGCAGCCACGGCGCCCGGGCCACCCGACAGGTGGCCGAACTGCTGGCCGAGGAGCTCTGATGGCCGCCGACAAGGCCAAGAAGGGCCGCAAGGTCGAGGCCGACGAGAAGGTCCGCACCCTCGAGCAGCTCCTCGCCACCCGGGAGATCGTGGTGTGCTGCGGCTCGGGCGGCGTGGGCAAGACCACCACCGCAGCCGCGGCCGCCGCCATGGCCGCCACCCACCTCGGCGGCAAGGTGCTCGTGCTCACCGTCGACCCGGCCCGGCGCCTGGCCACCGCCCTCGGGCTGGAGCGCTTCGGCAACACCGAGACCCGCGTGCCGTCGGAGGCGTTCGCCGCCGCCGGCGTGGAGCCGCGCGGCGAGCTGTGGGCCGCCATGTTGGACACCAAGCAGTCGTGGGACGACCTCGTTACCCGCCACGCGCCGTCCACGGCCGTGCGCCAGCAGATCCTCGACAACTCGCTCTACCAGAACATCTCGGGCCGCTTCGTGCAGAGCCACGACTACATCGCCATGGAGCGGCTCTACGAAATCCACTGCTCGGGCACCTACGACCTGATCGTGGTGGACACGCCGCCCACCCGGAACGCCATCGACTTCCTCGAGGCGCCGGCCCGCATGGCCGACTTCTTCTCGTCGAAGCTGCTGCGCTGGCTCACCGCGCCCAGCAAGTCCCGGGTGATGACGCTGGCCTCCAAGCCCTTCTACACGGTGGCCGACCGCATCCTCGGCTCCCAGTTCCTCGAGGACATCGCCGAGTTCTTCTCGCTGTTCCAGACCATGGCGCCCGGGTTCGTGGAGCGGGCCGACGCCGTCACCCGCATCCTCTCGGACCGCCGCACCACGTTCCTCGTGGTGTCCACGCTCGAGGCGGCGCCGCTGCACGAGGCCGAGTACTTCATCGAGGCGCTCGACGAGCGCAAGCTCCACCTCGGCGCTCTCGTGCTCAACAAGGTGCTGCCCGCCTACCTCCGCCGCAGCGCCACCACGGGCGTGGCCAAGCGGCTCTGCGCCGAGGCCGACGACCTGGCCGCCTCGGTGGCCGACGCCGGCGAGCCGGCCGACGTGGCCCGGGTGTTGCGCACGGTGGGGGAGAGCTTCCTCAACTACCAGGTGGTGGCCAAGCGCGAGGCCGAGCAGCGTGCCAGCCTGGCCCGCAGCCCCGAGGTGGTGGCCGCCGTGCCCTACTTCGACGCCGACATCGCCGACCTCTCCGGCCTGTTGGCCCTCGGCGACCAGATCTGGCGCTGACCCCGGCCCGGTCCGCTCAGGCGAGGTCGGCCCGCGGGACGGTGGGGGCGCTGGGGAGGGCGTAGGTGACGGTGGCGTAGGCCACGAGCTCGTCGTTCACCTCGGAGTAGATCCGCACAGCGATGAGCGCCTGGCGGCGGCCGACCTTGAGCAGCTCGCCGGTGGCGCGCAGGCCGGCGGCGGGCGGCTTGCGCACGAAGTCGATGGCCAGGTGGCTGGTGACGGTGAGGAACTCGGGACCGATGCGAGACACCACGGCCACGTAGGCCACGGTGTCGGCCAGCGTCATGAGCGTCGGGCCCGAGATCGTGCCGCCGGGGCGCAGCTGCACGTGGTCGACGTGGACGGCCAGCTCCACGCCCTCGTCGTCCGAGCGGGTCACGCGGAACGGGAACCGGGAGCTCGGGAACGCCTCCTCCAGGAACGCGTTGAGCTGCTCGGGATCCATCGCCACCATGGCGCTCGACCCTACGCGCCGATGCGTCGGGGCCCGGCCCTACCATCGGCCCCCGTGGCTTCGCTCGCCGAGATCGTCCGGAAGCAGTCCCGCCTGTCGGTGGCGGAGACCGTGCACCTCCAGCGACTGGTGGCGGCGTGGAACGTGCTGGCCGACTTCTGCTTCTCGGACCTCCTGCTGTTCGTGCCCATCGGCGAGATCCACCCCGGCGGCGCGGCGGTGGGCGACGAGTTCCTCCTCGTGGGCCACGTGCGCCCCTCCACCACCCAGACCCTCTACCGCCACGACATGGTGGGCGACCTCGTCACCGAGGACGAGCGGCCCCTCGTCGCCCGGTCGCTACGCCGCGAGGAGATCATCGAGGGCGAGATCACCGTGAGCGCCATCCGCGAGCGGATCCGGGTGCAGTGCATCCCGGTCCGGTATGGGGGTCGCACCATCGCCGTGCTCTCGCGAGAGTCCACGCCCACGGTCGGGCGGTCGCCGGGCGAGCTCGAGCGCACCTACGTCGACATCTTCAACCGGTTCGCCCGCATGATCGCGAGCGGCGAGTTCCCCTACGCCCTCGACGACTCCGTCTCGAAGGAGGCGCCCCGGGTGGGCGATGGCGTGGTGGTGCTCGACCGCGCCATGTGCGTGGAGTACGCGTCGCCCAACGCCGTCTCGGCCCTGCACCGGATGGGCGTGCACGCCAACACCGAGGGCATGCGCCTCGGCGAGCTCGGCCTCGAGGACGAGCCGGTCCGCGACGCCTTCACCGTGGCCAAGCCCATCACCCAGGAGGTCGAGCGCGGCGAGGTGATCATCCTGCTGCGGTGCATCCCGATGCTCGACTCCCAGGGCGTGTCCGGCGCGGTGGTGCTGTTCCGAGACGTGACCGAGGTGCGCCAGCGGGACCGCCTCCTGCTGTCCAAGGACGCCACCATCCGCGAGATCCACCACCGGGTGAAGAACAACCTGCAGACCATCTCGTCGCTGCTGCAGCTCCAGGCCCGCCGCACCGGATCCGACGACGCCAAGGCCGCCATCGCCGAGTCGGTCCGCCGGATCCAGTCGATCGCCCTCGTGCACGAGACGCTGTCCCGGGAGGCCGGCGAGGACGTGGCGTTCAGCGAGATCCTGCGACCGCTGGTGCAGATGGTGGCCGAGACGGTGTCGTCGCCGGACCGCTACATCGACTTCGAGGTGGAGGGCGACGCCGGCACCCTCCCGGCCCAGATCGCCACCCCGATGGCGGTGGTGCTCACCGAGCTGCTCCAGAACACCGCCGACCACGCCTTCCCCGCCGAGCGAGCGCGCGACCAGCCCTACCGGGTGCGGGTGCAGCTCGAGCAGGACCTCGACGGGGTGACGATCCGCGTCACCGACAACGGCGTCGGCGTGCCCGACGGGTTCAGCGTGGCCACCGCCAAGGGCCTCGGCCTGTCGATCGTCCGGGCCCTGGTGACCTCGGACCTGCACGGCACGATCGACATCTTCGAGCCCACCGACGGGCCCGGCACGGTGGTGGAGCTGCGCATCCCCATCGAGGCGATCGCGTCCTGAGGCGAAAAAGCAAGAAGCCGGCCCAGCGGGCCGGCGTTCTGCGATGGGGCGGGGTTGGTCAGGCGGTGCGGCGCTGACGGGCGGCGTACTGCTTGCGCAGCTTGCGGCGCTCCTCCTCGGAGGTGCCGCCCCAGATGCCGGAGTCCTGGTTGGTGGCGAGGGCGAAGTCGAGGCAGTCGGCCTGGGCGTCGCACTGGCGGCAGACGGCCTTGGCGTTCTCGATCTGCTCGATGGCGGGGCCGGTGGTGCCGACCGGGAAGAACAGGTCGGGATCGGTGTCACGGCAGGCGGCGTTGCGACGCCACTCGTCGGATGCGATGGTGAGCGACAGCAAGTGAGCAGAGCTCAGGGCCACGGGTGCCTCCAGACACGACAGGAAGGTCACGAAGGGGGTTCGTGACTTCGTTCACATGGCGCTGCGGACGGTGAACTTGCACAGAGGTCCAAGCGGCGCCTAGGCCACGGTAGTGGTCGGTGCTGCCTCCTGCAAGCACTTTTTCGCAGAATTTTCACAAGACCGACGCAATTGCGCCCGAGGCGTTCACCTGCCGTCCCTCCGATGACGGCCAGACCCGCCCTACGCTGGGCCGATGGTCCGCGTCATCGCACACCGGGGGGCGTCGGCGGCCGCTCCCGAGAACACCATCGAGGCGTTCCACCTCGCCCGTGAGCTGGGTGCCGACTGGGTGGAGCTCGACGTCCGACGCACCGCCGACGGCGCCATGGTCATCAACCACGACGACCGCCTCGCCGACGGCCGGGCCATCGTGGACCTCGACCGCCACGAGCTGCCCGAGCACGTGTGCGAGCTGGCCGACGCCCTCGATGCCTGCGCCGGGATGTCGGTCAACATCGAGATCAAGAACTTCCCCGGCGACGCCGACTTCGACGAGACCGAGTCGGTGGCCGAGGCGGTGGTGGCCGAGGTGCGGCGCCGGGGGAGCCACGCCGAGGTGCTGGTGTCGTGCTTCCACCTCCCCACGCTCACCCACGTCCGCACGCTCGACCCCGCGATCCCCACGGCGTTCCTCCACCTCGGCGGGGAGTCCGACTGGGATGGCTTCGCCGGGCTCGTCGCCGCCGGCGGCCACGTCGCCCTGCACCCCTGGGACTGGCTCGTGGACGAGGCGCTGGTGGGGGCGGCGCAGCGCGCCGGCCTGGAGGTCAACGTGTGGACCGTCGACGACCCCGAGCGCATGGCCGCGCTGATCGACCTCGGCGTCCACGGCCTCTGCACCAACGTGCCCGATGTGGCCCGTCGGGTGGTCGACGGCGCCTGAGGGCCATCAGGCCGGGGCGTCCACCGGCATGACCAGGTCCATCACGTCGGGCACGTGGCGCAGCTCGACGCGGGCGATCTCGCCGAGGTAGTCGCCGTCCACCTGGTAGGGGAACGGCTTGCCGTCGAGGCCCTCCACCAGCAGGCCGTTCACGTCGTTGCGGTAGTGGATGAAGCGGTCCTTGCCCAGGGCGCCGCCCCCCTTCAGGGCCTTGCCCATGATCCGCAGGAGCCGGTCGGCCCGCATGGATCGCACCGTCACCATCGACAGCCCGTTCTCGAGCGTGGTCTCCGGGGCGATGTCGAAGGGCCGGTTGCCCACGTAGGTGTAGGGGTTGGTGTTGCAGCAGACGCCGAAGTAGCCGTCGTCCACGCGGTCGCCATCGGGGTAGCGCACCCGGAAGTGCGGGTGCTTCGTGTCGAAGTGGGAGAAGTAGGTGGTGAGACCGGCCCAGATGAAGAGCGGGTGGCCCGCCCAGCGCTTGAGCCCCGACCGGCGCTCCACCTGCTCCACCAGCGCCGCGTCGTAGCCCATGCCGACGTGGAAGCAGAAGTAGCGGCCGTTGACCCAGCCCAGCCCGATCCGGCGGATGGACCCGGCCTCGAGCGCCTCGAGCAGCAGCGCGGTGGACTCCACCGGGTCGTTGGGCAGCCCGATGGTGCGGGCGAACACGTTGGTGGAGCCGCCCGGCAGGACGCCGAGCGCGGTCGAGGATCCGGCCAGGCCGTTGGCCGCCTCGTTCACGGTGCCGTCGCCGCCGAGCACCACGACCACCTCCACGCCGTCGGCCGCCGCGCCCTGGGCGAGGCGCGTGGCGTGGCCGCGACGGGCGGTCTCCACCAGCTCGACGTCGTGGTCGCCGGCGAGGGCCTTGCGGATCACGACGCGGGTGCGGGCCGTCACCGAGGACGAGAACGGGTTGACCAGCAGCAGGACCTTCACCAGACCCCTGACCGTAGGCGCGTGACCACGGACGGTGCGAGGCGGTGAGGGCCTATACGAATCGTCGCCGTCGGGCTATCCTGCGTCGATCCACCCGGCGGGGCACCGGCCGAACCTGGGAGCCCCGATGGCGAAGATCGTCCGCACCCGTCCGCTGCGCTGCCTCCTCGCCGCGCTCGTCGCCACGCTCGTATTGGCGGGCTCCACCGCCTGCGAGCCGCCCCGCCAGCCCGCAAAGGATCGGGTGGTGCTCCTCGTGCACGGCTGGTCGCTGACCGGCGGCATCGACTGCGACAGCGCCTTCGGCTCCCTGAAGAGCGCGCTGCGCGCGAGGGGCTTCACGGGCGCGTTCGTCACCGTGGGCTTCTACACCGGCGACACGAACTGCGACCTCAACCTGCGCTCGCTCGATGGGTCGGTCACCAACGACACGCCGTGGAAGAACCTGGCGATGGTCTTCTCCCACTACGTGTACGACCGCTACACGTCGAGGAACGTGCCGGTCGACATCGTGGGCCACTCCATGGGCGGTCTCATCGCCCGGGCGGCGCTGCAAGGCACGTCCACCGGGGCCCCCAACTTCTCCGCGCCGCTCCGAGTCGAGGACCTGGTCACGATCGGCACACCGCACGCCGGGGCCGCCTGGTTCACGCAGCTGTGCTTCTGGGGCCAGTGCGAGCAGCTGAAGGAGGGTGCGTCCGACATCCAGTGGCTGGCCACCACGCCCAACCCCCAAGGTCTCACCGGCACCGACACCACCGTGATCGGCTCCACCGCCGACGACGTGGTGCCGGACTGGTCGGCGATCTCGATGTGGGTGCCCGACGAGCGCAAGGCCGTGTTCTCCGACATCGAGCACGACGACTACCAGCGCACCCCAGCCGCCCAGGACCGCATCGCGCAGGCGCTCACCTACGTCGACCGGTGAGCGCCGCCGCGTCGTGAACGGGCTTCGGGATCCAGACCGGCCCCTGCGCCATACTTGACCCATCGCACCGACCCGACGCGGGTCGCTCTCGGGGGAGAAGCTCATGGCGAAGACCACCTCGGCCCGCCGGCCGATCCAGCTCCTGTTCGGCGCGCTGGCCGTGCTGCTCGTGGTCACGGGGACCACGGCGTGCCAGCCGCGGCCGCCGGCGAAGGACCGCGTCATCTTCTTCATCCACGGCTGGTCCGCGCTCGGCAACGGCACCAACTGCAACAGCGCGTTCGGCTCGCTCGAGAGCGCCCTGCGCGCCGACGGGTTCACCGGCACCTTCATCACCGTCGGCTTCTACGACAGCGACACGAACTGCGACCTGAACCTGCGCTCCCTCGACAGCAGCATCGACAACGGCACGTCGTGGAAGACCCTCTCGAAGGTGTTCTCCCACTACATCAAGGACAACTACACGTCGAAGAACATCCCCGTCGACATGGTGGGCCACTCCATGGGCGGGCTCATCGCACGGGGCGCTGTGCAGGGGAGCACGGCGGGCGAGTCCGGGTTCTCCGGCCCGTTGCTCGTGGAGGACGTGGTCACCCTGGCCGCCCCCCACGCCGGTGCCGCCTGGTACTCCTACCTCTGCTTCTGGGGGCAGTGCAGCCAGCTCAAGCCCGGCGCCAGCGACATCAACTGGCTTGCCACGGTGCCCAACCCGCAGGGCCTCGGCGGCACCGACTGGACCGTGCTCGGCTCCACCGACGACGACGTCGTGCCCTCGTCGTCGGCCCTGTCGATGGGCGTGCCCGACGATCGCAAGGTGCTCTACACGAACATCGAGCACAGCGACTACCAGAGCACCCCGGCCTCGCAGGCCCGCACCGCGCTGGCCCTGGCCGAGGTCGATCGCTGAGCCCACCGACGGGGCCGGGAGCTACCCGGCGGTAACCCGCCCCGGGCCTGGTCCGGGCGGTCGGCGGGCGTGGATTTGTCCGCGCGGTGGCCGCCGACGACAATCGGCGCATGAACGTGGTCGTCTGTGTCAAGCAGATCCCGGATCCCGCCGACCCCGGCGCGCTGAACCCGGATCACACCCTCAAGCGTGATGGCAAGCTCATCCTGGACGAGTCGGACTCGTACGGCGTCGAGATGGCCCTCCAACTGGTCGACAAGGCCGGCGGCGGCGAGGTCACCCTCGTCTCCATGGCCCCCAACGGCGAGGTGTCCGGTCTTCGCACCGCCCTCGCCATGGGTGCGGCCAAGGCCGTCCTCGTGAGCGACGACGCCCTCAAGGGCGCCGGTGCGCTCGACACCGCCAAGGTGCTGGCCGCCGCCATCGGCCGGGTGGAGGGCGCGGACCTGATCCTCGCCGCCACCGAGTCGTCCGACGGCTACACGGGCACCGTGCCCGAGCAGATCGCCGCCATCCTCGACCTGCCGTCGATCACCTTCGCCAAGTCGGTGGAGATCGCCGACGGCACCGTCAAGGTGCAGCGCCAGACCGAGGCCGGCTACGACGAGTGCGAGGCGCCCCTGCCGGCGCTCGTCTCGGTCACCGCCGGTGTGGTGGAGCCCCGCTACCCCTCCTTCAAGGGGATCATGGCCGCCAAGTCCAAGCCGGTCGACACCGTGACCGTGGCCGACCTCGGCATCGATGCCGCCATCGTCGGCTGGGCCGGCGCCGGCCAGGAGATCGTCGACGTGGCCGCCGCTCCCGAGCGCGAGGCCGGCGAGGTCATCGAGGACGACGGTGAGGCCCACCTCAAGATCGTCGCCTTCCTCGACGAGCTCAAGGTCCTCTGACACACGGGGGGCTCCGCCCCCCGTGGACCCCCCGAAACGAACGCTGATCGAGAAGTGAAGGACACATAGACATGGCTCTTTCCAAGGTGTGGGTCCACGCCGAACTGACCCCCGAGGGCAACGTGGCCCCGATCTCGCTCGAGATCCTGGCCAAGGCCCGCGAGATCGCCGACACCGTCGAGGTCTTCACCGGTGCCGACGGCGCCGCCGTGGCCGAGACCGTCGGCAAGCACGGTGCCACCAAGGTGCACGCCACCGGCGACCTGAGCGGCAAGCTCCAGGGCGTCCACGTGGCGGCCGCCCTGGCCGCCGCCATCGAGGGCGGCGAGGCCCCCGACGCCATCCTCCTCGGCACCACCTACGACGGGCGCGACATCGCCGCCCGCCTCTCGGTGAAGCTCGACAAGCCCGTGCTCACCAACAACACCGACATCGAGGTGGGCGACGGCATCGTCGTCTCCACCCAGATCTTCGGTGGCACCCAGATCGTCAAGACCAAGTTCGCCGCCGGCGGCCCGGCCATCGCGCTGTTCCGCCCCAAGTCGTTCGTGGCCGAGGAGTCGGGTGGCGGTGCGGCCGAGGTGGCCGCCCTCGCCGTGCCCGACACCGGCGCCGCGGGCGCCGCCAAGCTGCTCAACCGCCACGTCGAGGAGACCACCGGTCCCAAGCTCGACGAGGCGGCCGTGGTGGTCTCGGGCGGTCGTGGCCTCGGCGAGGCCGGCAAGTTCGAGCTCATCGAGGAGCTCGCCAAGCTCACCAAGGGCGCCCCCGGCGCCTCGCGCGCCATCGTCGACGCCGGCTGGGTGCCCTACAGCTACCAGGTGGGCCAGACCGGCAAGGTCGTGAAGCCCACGGTGTACATCGCCGCCGGCATCTCGGGCGCCACCCAGCACATGGTGGGCATGAAGGGCTCGAAGAACATCATCGCCATCAACAAGGACCCCGAGGCGCCGATCTTCGGCATCGCCGACCTCGGCATCGTGGGCGACGTCCACAAGGTCCTCCCCAAGCTCATCGAGGCCCTCAAGGCTCGTTGATCCGGCCGTTCGGGCGGGCCCGGCGCCAGCGCGAGGCGCGGCGCCGGGCTCTGCTCCACGGTGAGGCCACCACGGTGGCCGCCAAGCTGCGACGCACCTCCGCGCGCGGCTGGGGCGCGTGGACCGACGCCACGCTCGCCTTCGGGCCGAGCCCCCACGGGGCGGTCCGCTGGCACGTCGACGACCCGATCGCCGTGGGGCTCCCCGCCACCAGGGGTCCCGTCACGATCACCCTCGCCGAGATCGACGAGGTCTGGCGCCGAGCGGTGCGGTTCCGCACCGAGGCGTTCTTCGGCATGGACGCCGACATCGTGGTGCTGGACTCCGAGCGGGGCACCGTGGAGCTCGCCCTCCCCGCCGACCTCGTGGACGCCGTGGAGGGCCGGTTGCGCGCCCAGCTCGGCCTCGACGCGTCGTTCTGAGCGTCCTCGGAGGCCGCTGACCAGGCCGGTAGCGTCGGACGACGTGGAGGGGGCCGACGAGCTGACGATCGACGAGCTGGCCGCCCGGGTGGGCATGACCGTCCGCAACATCCGGGCCCACCAGTCCCGGGGCCTGGTGCCACCCCCTCGCCTGGTGGGCCGTACGGGCTTCTACGGCGCCGAGCACGTGCGCCGCCTCGACCGGATCCGCCAGCTCCAGGACGAGGGCCTCAACCTCGCCGCCGTGGCCCGCCTCATCGACGACGACCGGTTGGCCGAGGTGGCCGCCGCCCCCTTCACCGACGACGCCCCGGCCCGCTTCGAGCCGGGGGAGGTGGCCGAGCGGATGGGCCTGTCGCTCGACGACCCGGCGGTGACCCGGGCCCTCGAGCTCGGATTGATCGACGTGGCGGGCGACGAGGTGGTGGTGGCGCTGCCGCGCCTGCTCGAGGTGGCCATCGAGCTCTCCGACCAGGGGGTGCCCCTGGGCGCGATGCTCCA
>JAHBSN010000061.1 GCA_019639095.1 Actinomycetota bacterium | reverse complement strand
GCCCGAGGTCACCCGAGAGGTCCGCTCCCGGGTGCCGCTCGTGATCAAGGCCTTCCCCGCCGGCGACCCCGGGCTCGACCACGTCGACGACTACGGCGCCGACGCGGTGCTGATCGACTCGCCCCGTCCCGGCTCGGGCCAGGTGTTCGACTGGTCGCTGGCCGAGGGCCGGCCCGACGGCCACCGGGTGATCCTCGCCGGGGGCCTCACACCGGAGAACGTGGCCGACGCCATCCGCCGGGTGGGCCCCTGGGGGGTCGACGTGGCCAGCGGCGTGGAGGCCGACCGCGGCGAGCCCGGCCAGAAGGACGCCCGCAAGGTGAAGGCGTTCGTGGAGGCGGCGCGCGCCGCCCGGCCGCCGCAGGAGCCCCGTGCCGCCGACGACCTCGACGGGTTCGGGCCCTACGACTGGATGGAGGACGAGGCGCTGTGACCACCGCCGCCCGCCCTCGCGCCCGCCACGCCCGGCTCGAGTGGTTCGCCCGCGTGGCGTGCGACCGGTGGGCGCGGGGCTGAGCCCCGCCGTCCCCTGTCCGCACCGTCGATCGGAGCACCGCCGTGTCCACCTCCCCTCCCACCTCGTCGTCCATGGGCGACCCCGACGCCACCGGCCGCTTCGGCCGCTTCGGCGGCCGGTTCGTCCCCGAGACCCTCATGCCCGCCTGCATCGAGCTCGACGCCGCGTTCCGCGACGCCTGGGCCGACCCCACGTTCCGGGCCGAGCTCGACGCCCTGCTGCGCGACTACGCCGGTCGCCCGTCGCCGCTCACCGAGTGCCACCGCCTCTCCGAGGAGCTCGGCGTGCGCGTCCTGCTCAAGCGGGAGGACCTCAACCACACCGGCTCGCACAAGATCAACAACGTGCTCGGCCAGGCCCTGCTCACCAAGCGGATGGGCAAGACCCGGCTGCTGGCCGAGACCGGCGCCGGCCAGCACGGCGTGGCCACCGCCACCGCCGCGGCGCTCATGGGCTTCGACTGCGTGGTGTACATGGGCGAGGTCGACATGGAGCGACAGAAGCTCAACGTGTTCCGGATGCGCCTCCTCGGCGCCGAGGTCCGCCCGGCGTCGTCGGACAGCCGCACCCTGAAGGACGCCGTCAACGAGGCCATGCGGGACTGGGTGGCAACGGTCGAGACGTCGCACTACTGCCTCGGCTCGGTCATGGGCCCGCACCCCTACCCCTGGATGGTGCGCGAGCTGCACCGGGTGCTGGGCGACGAGGCGCGCGAGCAGTGCCGGGCGCTGCTCGGCGGGGCCGACCCCGACGTCGTGGTGGCGTGCGTGGGCGGCGGCTCCAACGCCGCCGGCATCTTCTCCGGGTTCGCCGACACCTCGGCGGAGCTGGTGGGCGTGGAGCCCGCCGGCGGCGCGGCGGTGGGCGGTGGGGTGCCCGGCGTGGTGCACGGCATGACCTCGTTCCTGAAGCAGGACGAGTGGGGGCAGGTGGAGGAGGCGCAGTCGATCTCCGCCGGCCTCGACTACCCGGGCGTGGGTCCCGAGCACGCCCACCTGGCCGACATCGGTCGGGCGCGCTACCCCAACGTCACCGACCAGGAGGTGGTCGACGCGTTCCGCACCCTCACCCGGACCGAGGGGATCATCCCGGCGCTCGAACCGGCCCACGCGCTGGCGTGGGTGATCCGCGAGGCGCCGGCGCTCGCCGGCCGGACCGTGCTGATCAACCTCTCGGGTCGGGGCGACAAGGACGTCGCCCAGATCATGGACCTGCTGGAGGGGGAGGGCTGATGGCGTCGACGATGGAGACCCACCTCCGCACTGCCCGGGACGCGGGCCGCAAGCTCCTCGTGCCGTACCTCACCGGCGGCCTCGGTCCCTGGACCGAGCACCTCCGCGCCATGGCCGACGCCGGCGCCGACGCCGTCGAGGTCGGGATCCCGTTCTCCGACCCGGCCATGGACGGCCCGGTCATCCAGGCCGCGTCCGAGCAGGCGCTGCGCGGCGGCACCAACCCGGGATCGATCTTCGCCGACCTGCGCGGGGTGGACGCCGGCGTCCCGCTCGTGGCCATGACCTACTACAACCTCGTGTTCCACATGGGCGACGCCCGCTTCGCCGGCGAGATGGTCGACGCCGGGTTCTCGGGGATGATCCTCCCCGACGTGCCGCCCGAGGAGCAGGGCCCGTGGCGCGCCGCCGCCGACCCCGCCGGGATCGACACCGTGCTGCTCGCCGGCCCGATCACGCCCGACGACCGCCTCCGCGTGGTCTGCGAGCAGAGCCGGGGCTACGTGTACGGCGTGAACCTCATGGGGATCACCGGCGAGCGCTCGTCGGTGGGGGAGGCCAGCGCCGTGCTCGCCCGGCGCCTCAAGGCCGTCACCGACAAGCCGGTGCTCATGGGCTTCGGCGTGTCCACGCCCGAGCAGGCGGTGGAGGTGGCGGCCGCCGCCGACGGGGTGATCGTGGGCACCGCGGTGGTGCGCCGGATCCTCGAGGGCGAGTCCCCCGAGCAGCTCCACGCCTACATCGCCTCGTTGCGGGCCGCCCTCGACGCCGGCTGATCCGCCGGGCAGGATGCGCCGATGGCTTCCGAGCGCATCGAGGTCCAGCGCCTCATCCCCACCGATCCCGCCACGATCTTCGCGATCCTGGCCGACCCGCAGGGCCACGTGGCCATCGACAGCTCGGGCATGCTCATGGCCGCCTCCGGTTCGCCGGTGGCGGCCGTGGGCGACACCTTCCAGGTCCACATGGATCGCGACGCGCTGCGCGACTTCCCGCTCGACCTCTACGACGTGACGATCAGCATCACCACGCTCGAGCGGGACCGGGAGATCGCGTGGACGATCCTGGGCCAGCTCTCGCTCGGGCACACCTACGGCTACCAGCTCGAACCGGTCGACGGCGGCACGCTGGTGACCTCCTACTACGACTGGTCCGCCGTCGAGCCCGAGTGGAAGAACATCTTCCCGGTGATCAAGGAAGGGGCGCTGCGGGCCACCCTCGGCATCCTGGCCCGCACCGCGGCGCCCGGCGTCCCCCGCCCCCTCGGTGGGGAGCTCAGCCCGGGCTGAAGAAGGCGCCGGAGACGACCCAGTTGCCGTTGCGGCGCTCCACGTCGATCTGGATCGTGTTGTTGGTGGACCGGTCCCGGAACAGGCAGCCGCCGGTGTCGAACTCGCCGGTGTCGCAGCCCCGGTAGAGCTCGTAGGGCCCCGGGGTGGCGGCGAACACGGCGTCGATGGCCGGCGGGTCGGCCACGGTGGCCGCACCCACCCGGTCGTTCTTGGTCCACGCGTCGTAGAGGGTGAGGGCGGCGTCCTTGGCCTCGGGCCGGCCAACCGGCGCCGGCAGGGTGGTGGAGGTGGCCGCCGGCGCGGTGGTGGAGGTGGTGGTGGCCGGGGCCGTGGTGGACGTGGTGGCGGCCGAGCCGGCGTCGTCGCTCGACCCGGAGCAGGCCACGAGCCCGCCTGCGAGCGCCGCGCTCAGCGCCATCGCAAGGAGGGGACGGGCGAACCGGGCGGGCGGGACCATGGCGCCGAACCGTACCGGAGCCGCCGTCGACCCCCGAGGCACCCCCGGGCGACCTTCCTCTCGAGGCGTGTGCGCTGGTGCTGCCGTGTGCAGCACAGGTGCACGAGCCTCGGGGCTCAGGCGAAGCGGGCGAGGCCTTCGCGGTAGAAGGCGACGGCGGTGGCCACCGGATCGGCTGCCGCAGCCACGTCGGCCCAGCCGAGCACGGCGCCGAAGGGGGCGTTCCAGTAGGCCGCGTCGCCGGGGCGGTCGGCACCCCAGGGGCCGACGTAGAGGTACGGCTCCGGGTGGAAGCCGTCGCCCACCGAGGCGCCGAGGTTCACGCGGTCGTCGGGGCCCGGCCCCACGGACACGTTCGTACCGGCGTCGAAGTGCTCGGGCCAGACCTGGGTGCGGGCCGGCGACGCGACCGGACCGAGCCCGGCCACCACCTCGTCGATCGCCGCCACCCCGAGGGCGAGCCACCACCCGATCGCCGCCAGCGCGGCCGGGTCCACGTCGATCGTCTCGTCGACGTCGACCGCCGGCGGCGTGTCGTGGCCCACCGTCAGCTCGGCGTCCACGTCTGCCCCCGCCGCCTCGGCCAGCGACCGGAGCGTGGAGCCCGCGAGCGGCGTGATGGCCACCTCGCCGGCTCGCTCCACGAAGAGCGATTCGCCGCCCAGGCGGACGACGGTGGCGTCGGGTCCGAACGCCGGCGTGCCGACGCCACCGGGGGTGGGCACCAGCCCGAACCGTCCCACGGCCTGGTGACGGGCACGGGCGACCACGTGGACCACCACGCGCTGCACCTGCCCCCGGGCGGACTCGTAGCGGTCGGGCAGCGCTTGCCCGCTCACCGCATCACCTCCAGGTCGAGCAGCTCGGCGGTCTCGGGGCGGAGGGCGGTCAGGTCCCGGATGCTCGGGGCACCCACCTCGGCGTGGCCGGTGATGCGGCAGAAGTCGGTGATCACCGCGGTGGCCGCCCGCAGGAAGGTGGCCAGACGCTCCGCCGACACCTCCGGGTCGAGCCGGGAGCGCAGGGCCGGCGCCTGGGTGGCGATGCCCACCGGGCAGGTGCCCCGGTGGCAGGCCCGGTACTGCTGGCAGCCGACGGCCATGAGCGAGGCCGAGGCGAGGGCCACGGCGTCGGCCCCGATGGCCAGCGCCTTGGCCATCTCCTCCGGAGTGCGGAAGCCCCCGGTGACCACCACCTGCACGTCGCCGTGCCCGTGGGCGTCGAGCCTCCGTCGGGTGCGGTGCAGCGCCACCCACGAGGGGATGCCGACGTGGTCCTTCACGTGCACCGGTGCCGCTCCGGTGCCGCCGCCGAGTCCGTCGACCACGAGGTAGTCGGCCCCGCAGTCCACCGCCGTGGCCACGTCGTCCTCGATGCGTCCGGCCGCCACCTTGATGCCGATCGGGATGCGTGGGTTGACCGACCGGATCCAGCGGAGGCGCTCGGCGAGCGCGGCCGGCGAGTCGAGGTCGGGGAACCGGGCGGGCGAGTGGCTGTCGGTGCCGGGCGCGATGCCCCGCACCTCGGCGATCTCGGGGGTGACCTTCGAGCCGGGCAGCAGGCCGCCCAGGCCGGGCTTGGCGCCCTGTCCGCACTTGATCTCCACCGCGTCGGCGAGCGCGATGTTGGCCTCGCTCCACCCGAAGTAGCCCGACGCCATCTCGAGCACGTAGCGCCGCGACGCCTCCCGCTCGGCCGGGAGCATCCCGCCCTCGCCGGAGCAGATGGCGGTGCCGGCGGCCGCTGCGCCCGTGGCCAGCGCCACCTTGGCCTCGAGCGACAGGGCGCCGAAGCTCATGTGCGACACCACCAGGGGGATGTCGAGCTCGAGCGGCTCGGGCGCTCGGGTGCCGAGCCGCACGCCGGTGCCCACCGGCACGTCGTCGAGCAGCGGCAGGCGGGCGAGCTGGTTGGGCAGGAACACCACGTCGTCGAGCGATGCGTACCGCCGCCCGTGGTCGAGGCTCGGCTCGAACCGCTCGGACCCCATGGCCTCCACGAACGGCGCCAGGCCGTCGGCCAGGTGCTGGACCACGTACATGCCCCGGTCGACGGCGCCCCGCCGGATCCAGGGGCCCAGGTAGACGTCGGGCCGGCCCGGCCCGCGGGGGACCGAGTCGGCGTCGACCTCGACGCGCCCGTCGCGCACGCGGGCCTCGAACACCGGCAGCTGGTCGCGCGGATCGAACGGCGAGATCCCGGTGGCGAGGTCGAAGTCCCACAGGTGCAGCGGGCAGACGACCTTGCCGTCGACCACCTTGCCGTCGGCGATCGGCCCGCCGCGGTGCGGACAGGTGCCGCCCAGGGCGTGGACCGCGTCGCCGTCGCGCAGCACGGCCACGTCGGTGCCCTTGATGACCACGGCCGACCCGTGGCCGTCGACCAGGTCGTGGAGCGCGCCGACGTCGACCCACCCGGTCGCGTCGATGCCGAGGTCGCGGGGCTTCACCTGTCCGGGCGTCTGCACGCAGCGGAACGTACCCCCGCCTCCGGCGGGCTGCCCGGCCGTCCGACGGGTGTTCTGCGATCCGTAATCGGAGCAGGTGGGTGCGCTGGTGGTGGCCGGGCGACCAGGAGCGCACCCGGCTGGGGCGCGCCGCCGGCGCGGGTCAGGTGGGGTCGAGGTGGCGGTGCAGGAACTCGACGGTGCGCCGCCACGCGAGCTCGGCGGCATCGGGCACGTAGGCGGCCGGTCGGTCGACCTCGGTGAACCAGTGGCCGGTGCCGGGGTAGCGGTGGAAGTCGACCTCGTGGCCGGCCAGGCGCAGCTGGGCCTCGAGGTAGTTGACGTCGTCCTCGGACTCGAACTCGTCGTGCTCGGCGAAGTGGCCCTGGAACGCCGCCCGGGCCGAGGAGAAGTCGACGTCCTGGCCGCCGTAGAACGAGACGCACGCGGCCACGTGGTCGGGCCACCGAGCGGCGCTCCACAGCCCCCACGAGGCACCCATCGAGTAGCCGAGGACCCCGACCCGAGCGCTCGTGGTGGCCGGCATGTCCCGCAGGGCGGAGAGCGACCCGACCACGAGGTTGGCGGTGCGGTTCGGGTCGGTGGAGGCGAGGAGGGCCTCGGCCTCGTCGGGGGTGTCGGCGGTGCGGCCGTCGCCGTGGAGGTCGGGGGCCACCACCACGAAGCCCTCGTCGGCCAGGCGGTCGGCCACCGTGCGGAAGAAGGGCGTGAGGCCCCACCACGCGTGCAGCAGCAGCACCCCGGGGCCCGACCCCGAATCGGGCACCACGGCGTAGGCCGAGCCGGCGGATCCGAGGTCGTCGGTCATGCGGCCGACGGTAGCGGTCGCCTCGCTGGACCCGTCACCGGGGGTGCTCCGTAGGATGGCGCCGTGGCCGAGCACCGCCTGAACGACCCCGACTGCCCGCTGTGCGAGGCGGCCCGGATCACCCCCTGGCACCACGAGGACGACATCTGCTGGATCGCCGACTGCACGATCTGCGCCACGCCCATGGTGGTGTGGCGCGGGCACGGCACCGAGCCGCCCGAGCACGAGCGCGAGCACATGGCGGCCCACCTGGCGCGGGTGGCGGGGGAGCGCCTCGGCGCCCACTGGGTCGACGGCAACATGCGCAACATCCCGAACCACTTCCACGCCCACGCCCGGCCCCAGGGCGGGTTCTTCGGGCCCGGGGGAGGCCCCCGATGAGGCTCGCGGTCGACGGCCCGAACGAGAACCTCTTCCTCGCCGTGGGCGGGCGTCCGTACTTCGACCGGCTCGTGGCCCGCTTCTACGAGGGCGTGGCCACCGACCCGGTCCTGCGGCCCCTCTACCCGGAGGACCTCACCGAGTCGGTCGAGCACACCGCCGGCTTCCTCGCCCAGTTCTGGGGCGGCGGCACCACCCACTACTCCGACCACCGCGGCCATCCGCGCCTGCGGGCGCGGCACGGCCACGTGCCCATCGGCCAGGAGGCCCGCGACGCGTGGGTGCGCCACATGGTCGCCGCGGTGCGGGAGTCGGGCGTGGCCGAGGACCTCCAGGCCCGCCAGATCGAGTACTTCGAGATGGCCGCCACCCACATGATCAACCTGGGGTAGCCGGCCCCGGCGGTCGGTGGGGCTGGCTACGGTGAGCGCATGGCTGACGCTCCCGCAGCCGGCGATCGTGCGCCGGCGTTCAACCTGCTCGACCAGCGAGGCGACAAGGTCCGCCTCAGCAGCTTCAAGGGCCGCAAGGTGCTCGTGTACTTCTACCCGAAGGCCGACACGCCCGGCTGCACCACGCAGTCGTGCGGCCTGCGCGACGTCGCCGGCGACATCGGCGACACCGTGATCGTCGGGATCAGCCCCGACCTCCCGCCCAAGCTGGCCAAGTTCGACGAGAAGTACGGCCTCGGGTTCACGCTGCTGTCGGACCCCGAGCACACCACCGCCGAGGCCTACGGGGCGTGGGGCGAGAAGTCGATGTACGGCAAGAAGTACCTGGGCATCGTGCGCTCGGCGTTCCTGATCGACGAGAAGGGCAAGGTCGCCCGGGCCTGGCCCAAGATCAGCCCCAAGGACACGCCCAAGAACCTGCTCAAGGCGCTGGCCGAGGGCTGAGGGCGGGCGGGCGCCTACACTCGCCCGTCGCACGCACGCACCCGCCCGGGTGGCGGAACGGCAGACGCGGTGGACTCAAAATCCACTGTCCGAAAGGGCGTGCGGGTTCGAATCCCGCCCCGGGCACCGATTCGACGCCGTTCCCAGGTTTGGCCGCAGGCCGAAGCGGGCACCGGCACCGCACGATGTGTGGATTCGCCGGCGAGCTCGCGCCCCGAGGAGCGGCCGACGTGGTCGCCGTGGGCGCCATGACCGACACGATGGCCGCCCGAGGCCCCGACGACGGGGGCCTGCACTGGCACGGCTCCACCGCGCTGGGGCATCGCCGCCTCGCCATCATCGACCTGACCGCGGCGGGCGCCCAGCCGATGCACGACCCGGCGCTCGGGCGGACGGTGGCCTTCAACGGGTGCATCTACAACCACCGTGAGCTGCGGCGCGAGCTCGAGGGGCGCGGCCACCGCTTCTTCTCCACGAGCGACACCGAGGTGCTGCTCAAGGCGCACCACGAGTGGGGCGACCGCTTCGTTGAGCGCCTCCAGGGCATGTTCGCCTTCGCCATCTCCGAGCGCGACTCGGGCCGGGTGCTGCTCGGCCGTGATCGCCTCGGCATCAAGCCGCTCTACCTCGCCGACGTGGGCGGCCGGCTGCGCTTCGCATCGACCCTGCCGGCGATCGTGGCCGGAGGCGGCGTCGACACCTCGATCGACCGCGTGGCGCTGCACCACTACCTCACCTTCCACGCCGTGGTGCCCGCACCGCACACGATCCTGAACGGCGTCCGCAAGCTCCCACCCGGCACCACCCTGGCCGTGGAGCCCGACGGGTCCCGGCGCGAGGTGCGCTACTGGGAGCCGCGCTTCGAGCGAGACCCGGCCCGCGACGCCTGGTCGGCCGCCGACTGGGAGGACGCCACCCTCCACGCCCTGCGCACCGCGGTGCGGCGGCGCCTGGTGGCCGACGTGCCCGTGGGCTGCCTCCTGTCGGGCGGCCTCGACTCCAGCCTCATCGTGGGCCTGCTCGCCGAGGCCGGCCAGCACGGCCTGGCCACGTTCTCGGTGGGCTTCGAGTCGGTGGGCGGCGAGGCCGGCGACGAGTTCCGCTGGAGCGACGTGGTGGCGGAGCGCTTCGCCACCGACCACCACCAGATCCGCGTGGGGACCGATCGCATGCTCCCCGCGCTGGGCGCCGCCGTGGCCGCCATGAGCGAGCCAATGGTGAGCCACGACGCCGTGGCGTTCCACCTCCTGAGCGAGGAGGTCTCCCAGCACGTGAAGGTGGTGCAGTCGGGCCAGGGCGCCGACGAGGTGTTCGCCGGCTACCACTGGTACCCGCCCATGGCCGACGCAGCCGACGACGACGTCGCCGGCGCGGTCGAGCGGTACCGGCAGGCCTTCTTCGACCGCTCCCACCAGGACCTGGCCCGCCTGCTGGCCCCGGGCTGGCTGGCGGGCCGCGACGAGTCGCTCCGGTTCGTGGAGGAGCGCTTCGCCGCTCCAGCGGGCACCGCCACGGACCGGGCGCTGCGCCTCGACACGACGGTGATGCTCGTGGACGACCCGGTCAAGCGGGTGGACAACATGACCATGGCGTGGGGGCTCGAGGCCCGCGTGCCGTTCCTCGACCACGAGCTCGTGGAGCTGGCGGCGGCGTGCCCGCCGGAGCTCAAGACCGCCCAGGGCGGCAAGGGCGTGCTGAAGGAGGCCGCCCGGCGGGTGGTGCCGGCCGAGGTCATCGACCGACCGAAGGGGTACTTCCCGGTGCCCGCCCTCAAGCACCTCGAGGGTCCGTACCTCGAGTTGGTGCGCGAGGCGTTGCACGCCCCGGCGGCCAAGGAGCGCGGCCTGTTCCGACCAGAGGCGGTGGACGAGCTGCTCGCCGACCCCAACGGCCGGCTCACACCGCTGCGGGGCAACCCCCTCTGGCAGATCGGCCTCCTCGAGCTCTGGCTCCAGCACCACGACGTGGGGGCGCCGGCGTGATGGGCCGCCGTCGCCGGAACCGGACCGTGGGCCGCACCCACGGCTGGGACCGCGCCGATTCGATCTCCACGACCCCCTGGCAGCGACCGCCCGAGCACCTCACCGAGGGCATGGATCGCGAGGTCGCCCTGGAGCTGGGGTGGGGCCGCCTCGTGTTCGGCCAGACCTTCGACGACCACGAGCGGCTGCGCAACGTGCTGCGGGACGAGGCGAGCGGTCGTCGGGACATCTGCCTGTACCTGCACGACCCGCACGTGCTCGTGGCCGCCCAGCCCCACGAGTACTTCATCGACCCCAGCTACACGTACCGGCTCCGCCTGCACCAGCACCGTCCGGACCCCCGGCCGCCGGCCGGGGTGACCGTGCACCACGTGTCGAGCCGCGAGCAGTGCGAGGCGGTCAACCGGATCTACAGCCGCTGCGGCATGGTGCCCGCCGACGTGGACGTGCTGTGGGACAACCAGCGCAGCACCCGACACGTGAGCCACCTCGTGGCCACCGACGAGGCCGGCCACGTGCTCGGCACGGTGACCGGCGTGGATCACCGACGGCTGTTCGGCGACCCCGACAACGGCTGCAGCCTGTGGTGCCTGGCGGTCGACCCGCTCGCCGCCCAGCCGGGGATCGGCGAGCTGCTCGTGCGCAGCCTCGCGGAGCGCTTCCAGGCGCGCGGCCGCGCTCACCTCGACCTGTCGGTGATGCACGACAACGACGCCGCCATCGCCCTCTACGCCAAGCTGGGGTTCGAGCGCGTCCCGGTGTTCGGCGTGAAGCGCAAGAACGCCATCAACGAGCCGCTCTTCACGGCCACGCCCGACGACGGCCTCGACGACCTCAACCCCTACGCGCGGATCATCGCCGACGAGGCCGTGCGGCGCGGGGTCCGCGTCGAGGTGCTCGACGCGGAGGCGGGCTACCTCCGCCTCGAGCACGGCGGTCGGTCGGTGGTCACGCGCGAGTCCCTCTCGGAGTTCACCTCGGCGGTGGCGATGAGCCGCTGCGACGACAAGCGGGTCACCCGGCGCGTGGTGGAGGGCGCAGGGGTGCGCACGCCCCGGGGCCGGGCGGCGTCGTTCGACGAGGCCGACCACCGGTTCCTCGACGACGTGGGCGACGTGGTGGTCAAGCCGGCCCGGGGCGAGCAGGGCATCGGCATCACGGTCGGGGTGCGGGACCACGACGAGCTCGACCGGGCCCTCGAGCGCGCCGGCGGTCCGGGCGGCGACGTCCTCATCGAGGAGCGCTGCGAGGGCGACGACCTGCGCCTGGTGGTGATCGATCGGACCGTGGTGGCCGCAGCGGTGCGCCGGCCCGCCCAGGTGGTGGGCACCGGGCGCCACACCGTGTCGGAGCTCATCGAGTCGACGAGCCGGAGGCGGGCGGCGGCCACCGGCGGGGAGTCGACGATCCCGCTCGACGACGTCACCCGCGCCACGGTGGAGGACCAGGGCCGCTCGCTCGACGACGTCCTCGACCCTGGCGAGGCGCTGCAGGTGCGGCGCACCGCCAACCTCCACACCGGCGGCACCATCCACGACGTCACCGACGAGCTCCACCCCGACCTCGCCGACGCCGCCATCCGCGCTGCCGACGCCATCGGCATCCCGGTCACCGGGATCGACCTGCTGGTGCCCGACGTGGCCGGGCCGAGCTACGTGTTCATCGAGGCCAACGAGCGCCCCGGGCTGGCCAACCACGAGCCCCGGCCGACGGCGGCGGCGTTCCTCGACCTGCTCTTCCCGGCGCTCCAACCCATCCCGTGGGCCTGGCAGCCCGACGTCGCCGCCCACCACCGCGCCGGCGGTTCGCCCCCGCGGTGAGCACCGCCACCGGCCCCGGCGCCGGACCGATCGGCATCGACCGCGCGTGGATGACCGAGGTGCTGCTGCACCTGCTACGGACGCCCAGCCCGGCGGGCCGGACCGACGCGGCCATGCAGCTCGTGGGCGACGTCCTGGGCGACATCGGGGTGCCGTTCCGACTCACCCGGCGTGGGGCGCTGGTGGCCGACCTGGCCGGCCGCTCGCCATCGGTGGACCGGGCGCTGGTGGTCCACGCCGACACCATCGGGTGCCTGGTACGGGCGCTGAAGGACGACGGACGGCTGGCCGTCGTGCCGGTCGGGTCGTTCTCGGCCCGCTTCGCCGAGGGGGCCCGGGTGACGATCTTCGTGGACGGGCCCGACCGCACCTACACCGGCACCGTCCTGCCGTTGAAGGCGAGCGGCCACGCGTACGGCGAGGAGGTCGACCACCAGGGGGTCGGGTGGGAGCACGTGGAGGTGCGCGTCGACGAGCGGGTGCGCAGCGCCGCCGACCTCGCCGCCCTCGGCATCCAGGTGGGCGACTTCGTGACGCTCGACGCCACCCCGGAGGTGACGGCGTCGGGCTTCGTGGTCTCGCGCCACCTCGACGGCAAGGCCGGCGTGGCCGCGGCCCTCGCCGCGGTGAAGGCGCTGGCCGAGTCGGGCGAGGAGCTGCCCCACGCCGCCAACCTGCTGGTGACCATCGCCGAGGAGGTGGGCCACGGCGCCAGCCACGGGCTGAGCGAGGACGTGGCCGAGATGGTGTCGGTGGACAACGCCGTGTGTGCACCCGACCAGGCCTCGATCGAGCACGGCGTCACCATCCCGATGGCCGACATGACCGGTCCGTTCGACTACCACCTGACCCGGCGGCTGTGCCGCCTGTGCGAGGAGGAGGGCGTCCCCCACGCCCGTGACGTGTTCCGCTACTACCGCTCCGACGTGGCCGCCGCCCTCGAGAGCGGGGCGGGCACCCGGGCGGCCCTGGTGGCGTTCGGGGTCGATGGCAGCCACGGCTGGGAGCGGACCGAGCTGGACTCGGTGGAGGCCGTGGCCCGGCTGCTCGTGCGCTGGCTCCGGTCGCCCCTCACCTTCCCCCAGTGGGACGCCCGCCCGCTCGGTCCGCTGCGGGAGTTCCCGTCGAGCCGCCAGCCCGCCGCCGAGCAGACGTGGGTCCGCCTGCCCGAGGGCACCGACGAGGGGGGTCCCGGACCGGCCCCGGCCCCCGCCTAGACTCGCCCCGTGGGTCGTAGCCTCATCGAACGCCGTCTCCGAGACGTCTCGGAGCGCATGAAGACGGTGACGGCCCAGCTCGCGGTTGCCGAGGAGCAGCTCGCCCACCTGGTCGACGAGGCCGAGGAGGCCCGCCTGCGGGCGCTGGTGTCCGAGACGCCCCTCGCCGGCCAGGAGCACCGCGAGGCCGAGCGCCACGCCGACGCCATGCGTCGCCACCGAGACGACCTCGTCGCCGAGGTGCACCGGCTCGAGGCGTCGCAGGACGCCCTGCTCGACCGCCTCGTGGCCGCCGGAACCTGATCTCACCGCCCATTTGGAACCACACAGGAGTGCAACGGTGCCCACCCGTGTCGTGATCGCCGAGGACGAGGCCATCATCCGCCTCGACCTCAAGGAGACCCTGGAGGAGGAAGGCTACGAGGTGGTGGCCGAGACGGGCCGGGGCGACGAGGCCGTGGAGCTCGTCCGCCAGTTCGAGCCCGACGTCGCCATCCTCGACATCAAGATGCCGGGGCTCGACGGCCTGTCCGCCGCCCGGGAGATCGCCGGCGAGCGGCGCGCCGCCGTGGTGATCCTCACCGCCTTCAGCCAGCGCGACCTCATCGAGCGCGCCCGGGACGCCGGTGCGCTCGCGTACCTCGTCAAGCCGTTCCAGAAGTCCGACCTGCTGCCCGCCATCGAGGTGGCCCTCGGGCGCTTCGCCGAGCTCAAGGAGCTCCACGACCAGGCCACGTCCCTCAGCGACCAGCTCGAGACCCGCAAGGTGGTCGATCGGGCCAAGGGCCAGCTGATGGACCAGAACCACCTGAGCGAGTCGGCGGCCTTCGGGTTCATCCAGAAGACCGCCATGCGCGAGCGGCGGACGATGCGAGACGTCGCCCAGCGGGTGCTCGACGGCGACCTCGCCCCCGTCGAGGGCTGACCGCAGCGCCTCGCCGGCGGCTCAGGCGGGACGGGCGGGCACGCCCACCAGCGTGCCGGGACCCGCGAAGTCGTGCACCACCACCGCGCCGGCCCCCACCACCACGCCGTCGCCCAGCACCACGTCGCCCACCACCACGGCGTTCACGCCGAGCTGCACGTGGTCGCCCAGGCGCGGCGCGCCGTCGCCCACCGCGTTGCCGCCCGCCAGGATCAGCCCGGCGCCGGCCACCACCCGGGCGCCCACCACCACGCCGAGCTGCGGGTGGAGGATGCGCAGGCCCGGCCCGATGTCGGCGCGGTAGTCGATCTCGCTCGGCACGAGGACCCGCGCCAGCAGGTTGAGGGGCACGAGCACGCCGCGCACGGTGCTCCACCGCCGCCCCCACGCGAGGTACGCGGCGCGGTTGAGCCGGTACCAGGCCACCGTGGCGAACGCTTCGCTCGCCACGGCCAGCGGCAGGCGCGCCCAGCGGCCCCGGGTGAGGCCGTCGAGGTCGCGTCGCAGGTGGGCGAACTGGGCGCGGGCGCCCCGGCCGTCGCCCACGTGTCCTCGCTCGCCCGTCGCCGTCGCGTCCACCAGGCCAGCCTGCCACCCACCCGTGGACCTCCACCGGATCGGGGCGGGCCGGATCACTCCACCGTGACGCTCTTGGCCAGGTTGCGGGGCATGTCCACGTCGCGGCCGAGGGCCACC
>JAHBSN010000060.1 GCA_019639095.1 Actinomycetota bacterium | reverse complement strand
CCGGGCGGCGGCGGCCCAGGCCGAGAAGCTCGCCTACTTCCCCGTGTGGACCTACGCGCATCCCACCGCGGTGGAGCTGGCCACCCGGCTCGCGGCCCTCGCCCCGGGCGACCTCAACCGGGCGTTCTTCACCACCGGAGGCGGTGAGGCGGTGGAGACGGCCTGGAAGCTCGCCCGCCAGTACCACGTGATGCGCGGGGACACGGGCCGCTACAAGGTGATCTCGCGCGAGCTCGCCTACCACGGCACCACCCTGGGCGCCCTCACCATCACGGGCCTCCAGGGCATCAAGGACACCTTCGACCCGATGCTCACCGACGCCGGCATCAAGGTACCGAACACCAACTCCTACCGGCCGCACACGTCGCACCGCTTCTACGCCACGTCCGAGGACCACCACCCGATCGACCCGCTCCACCCGTTGGCGCCCGCCGAGGCCATCGAGGCCGCCATCCTCCACGCCGGCCCCGAGACCGTGGCGGCGGTGTTCCTCGAACCGGTCCAGAACTCGGGTGGCTGCTTCACCGCCCCCGACGGGTACTTCGCCCGCGTGCGCGAGATCTGCGACCGCCACGGCGTGCTCCTGGTGAGCGACGAGGTGATCTGCGCGTTCGGGCGCCTCGGCTCCTGGTTCGGCGCCGAGCGCCTCGGCTACCAGCCCGACATGATCACGATGGCCAAGGGCCTGAGCTCGGGCTACTCCCCCATCGGCGGCGTGATGGTCTCGGACCGGATCGCCGAGGTGTTCCTCGACCACGACGAGGCGTTCCTGCACGGCATCACCTTCGGCGGCCACCCGGTGAGCTGCGCGGTGGCGCTGGCCAACCTCGACCTGATGGAGCGCGACGACCTCCTCGGCCACGTTCGCGCCAACGAGGACGGCTTCCGCGCCGCGCTCGAGGGCCTGCGCGATCTCCCGATCGTGGGCGACGTGCGGGGGATGGGGTACTTCTACGGGATCGAGCTGGTGAAGGACACCGCCACCCGGGAGACCTTCACCGACGAGGAGTCCGACCGGCTCCTGCGCCACGTCCTCACGCCCAAGCTCATCAGCGAGGGCCTGCTCTGTCGGGCCGACGACCGCGGCGAGCCGGTGATCCAGCTGTCGCCGCCGCTCGTGGCCGGCCCGTCCGAGTTCGACGAGATGGCGCGGATCATCCGGGTGGCGCTGCTCGAGGCCATGGAGGCCATGGCGTGACCCCGGCCGCTCCCCTGGTGGTGGGGGTCCCCACCGAGATCAAGCCCGACGAGGGCCGGGTGGCCATCACCCCCGACGGCGTGCGCGAGTTGCACGGCCACGGCGTCCACGTGCTGGTGCAGGCGGGGGCGGGCGACGGCGCCAGCATCCCCGACGCCGAGTACGTGGCCGTGGGCGCCGAGATCGTGGCCGACGCCGCCGAGGTCTGGGAACGGGCCGGGCTGGTCTGCAAGGTGAAGGAGCCCCGGGAGTCCGAGCTCGGGTACCTGCGCGCCGACCTCGTGCTGTTCACCTACCTCCACCTCGCCGCCTATCCCGGCGTGGCCGACGCGCTCCTCGCCGCCGGCACCACCGGCATCGCCTACGAGACGGTGCAGACCGACGACGGCGCCCTGCCGCTGCTCGCCCCCATGAGCGAGGTGGCCGGCCGCATGTCGGTGCAGGTGGGCGCCCACTTCCTGGAGCGCCACAACGGGGGCCGCGGCGTGCTGCTCGGGGGCGCTCCCGGGGTCCGACCGGCGTCGGTCGTGGTGCTGGGCGCCGGCAACGTGGGGTGGAACGCGGCGTGGATGGCCGCGGGCCTGGAGGCCGAGGTCGACCTGCTCGACCGCAACATCGATCGCCTCCGCTACGTCGACCAGATCCAGATGGGGCGCGTGACCACGCTCGCCTCCAACCGGGGCCAGGTGGAGCGGGTGGTCACCCAGGCCGACCTCGTGATCGGGGCGGTGCTGGTGGCGGGCGGCCGGGCGCCGGTGGTGGTCGACGAGGACCTGGTGCGGGCCATGAAGCCCGGCGCGGTCATCGTCGACATCGCCATCGACCAGGGCGGGTGCGTGGCGACGTCGCACGAGACCTCCCACCGGGACCCGGTCTTCGAGAAGCACGGGGTGATCCACTACGCCGTGGGCAACATGCCCGGCGCCGTGCCCCACACCTCCACCTACGCCCTCACCAACGTCACGCTCCCCTACCTGGCCGAGCTGGCCGCCCACGGCGTCCGGAGCGCGGTGGAGCGGGACCCGGCCCTGGCCCTGGGCGTGAACACCGTGGGCGGACACGTGGTCAACGAGCCGGTGGCGCAGGCGCTCGGCCGACCGCACGAGCCGCTGCTCCCGCTGCTGGGAGCGCGCTGAGGTGGCCGGCGGCGGCGGCGTCCGGTCCACGGGGCCGGTGGGACGGGGCGAGCGAGCGGGACGCAACGGCACGCGGACGTCTGCGGCGGCGCCGGCGCTCGACGACATCGACAAGGCGATCGTGCGGGCCCTCCAGGTGGATGGCCGGATGTCCTACGCCCGCCTCGGCCCCGAGGTGGGGCTGTCCCAGGCGGCCGTCCGCCAGCGGGTGCAGCGCCTGATCGACTCCGGGGCCATGCAGGTGGTGGCGGTCACCGACCCGCTCTCGGTCGGCTTCACCGTGCAAGCCCTGATCGGCATCCGCGCCGACGGGGACCTGCGCGCGCTCGCCGCGAGCCTCGCCGCCATCGAGGAGATCGACTACGTGGTGATCGCCTCCGGCGGGTTCGACCTGCTGGTGGAGGTGGTCTGCGAGGATGCCGACCACCTCATGGCCGTCCTCAACGACACGATCCGCGCCACCCCCGGTGTGCGCAGCGCCGAGGCCTTCACCTACCTCGACCTGGTGAAGCAGACCTACTCCTGGGGCACCCGCTGATCGAGGCCGTGCTGCCGGCCCCCGTCGCCGACCGGGTGGCCGCCTACCTGCGGGGCCTCGACCGCGTCGCCCCCGGCTGGGTCGAGGGCGCCTACGTGGTGGGCTCCACGGCGCTCGGCGCCTGGCTGCCCGACCGCAGCGACATCGACCTGTTCGTGCTCGTGGACCGGGCGCCCACCGCCATCGAGCTGGCGGGGCTGCGCCGCCAGCACCGGCGCAGCTACTGGCCGGCGGCACTGGGCGCGCTCGCCCGGGGCCGCTACCCGCTGGTGTGCAACGTGTGCGTGCTGCGATGGTCCGACCTGGCCCTGGCCCCGGCCGATGTCGTCCCCATCGCGTCGCACGTGTCGCAGCGCTTCCGCGTCGGCGAGGGGTTCGACGTGAACCCCGTGGGCTACCTGGTCCTGGCCACCCACGGCGTCGCCGTGCGCGGCCCTGCCGTGGATCGCCTGACCGTGCACCACGACCCGGTGGCGCTGCACCGCTGGAACCTGGCCAACCTCGACCGCTACTGGGCCCGCTGGGCGCACGACGTGCGACACCACCCGATCCACACGATCCGGGCCCGCTGGGCCGTGCAGTACGGACCGCCCTGGGGGGTGCTGGGCGCGCCCCGCAGCCACGCCACCTGCGCCGCCGGCGAGGTGCTGTCCAAGGCCGAGGCCGGCGCCTACGCCCGCGAGGCCTTCGGCCCGGAGTGGCACCCCACGATCGACGCGGCGCTGGCCGCCTGGCTGGGCGGCGGCCGCTCCTTCCGGCGGTTCTCGGCCGCCGAGGTGGCGCGCGCCGCCGAGTTCGTCGACGTCGTGGTCGCCTCGGCGCACGGGCTCGCCGAGCCGCAGCCGTCCTGAGCGGGCCGCTCGCTCAGCCGAGCGGGTGGTCGTAGACCAGGAACCCCTCGTGGCGGGCCACCTGGTCGTAGAGGGCCCGGGCCGTGGCGTTGGTCTCGTGGGTCTGCCAGTAGAGCTTGTCGGCCCCGGCTCGGCGGGCGGCGGCCGCGCACGCTGCGATCAGCGCCCGGGCCACGCCCCGGCCCCTGGCCTCGGGGGCGGTGAAGAGGTCCTCGAGGTAGCAGTACGCGGTGGACGACCAGGTGCTGCGGTGCTGCACCAGGTGGGCGAAGCCCACCAGCGCGCCGTGCTCGTCGAACGCGCCGATCCCGTGGACGGGCTCGCTGGCGTCGCCGAAGCGCTGCCAGGTGACCTCGGTGACCACCGGGTCGAGGTCGGTCTCGTAGAACGCGAGGTACCCGGCCCACAGCGGGTCCCAGGCCTCGCGGTCCTCGGGGCGCAGCTCTCGCACTGCGACCATCACGCCGGCACCTGCTGGGTGATGCAGTGGATCCCACCGCCGCCCAGGGCGAGGATGGCGCCGACGTCGAGGGCCACCGCCTCCCGTCCGGGATGGGTGGCGGCGATGATCGCCACCATGTCGTCGTCGGCCGGATGACCGCAGGTGGGGACGAGCACGAACCCGTTGCCCACGTAGTAGTTGAGGTACGGCACGGCCACCCGCTCGCCGTCGAGCTCGGCGAAGGGCAGCACCGGCACCTCCACCACCTCGATCGGCTCGCCCCGGGCGTCGAGCGTCCCAGCGGCGCACCGCCGGTTCACGTCGAGGCGGAGGCGGTCCTCCTCGTCGGGGTCGTCGCACCCCTGCACCACGAGGAGGCCGGGTCGGGCGAAGGCGGCCACGTTGTCGACGTGGCCGTCGGTGTCGTCGTCGAGTGCCAGCCCGTGCGGCAGCCACACCATCGCCCCGAGGCCCAGCTGCTCGGCGACGACCACCTCGATCTCGGCCCGGGTGAGCCGGGGGTTCCGGTTGGGGTGGAGCAGGCACTGCACGGTGGTGACGGCCGTGCCGGCGCCGTCGACGGCGACGGACCCGCCCTCGAACACCAGCGGCACCGACCGCACCTCGTGCCCGGCGTGGCTGGCCCACGCCCGGGCCAGCTCGACGTCGGCGTCGATCGGCGAGAACTTCCCGCCCCAGCCGTTGAACGTCCAGTCCAGCGCGATGCGCCGATCGCCCTCGCGCACGTAGGTGGGTCCGGTGTCGCGCAGCCAGGAGTCGTCGATGGGCAGGGCAACCACGTCGACCGCTCCCCCGCAGGCCTCGGCCGCCGCGTCGGCGTCGGCGCCCGGGTTGGCGATCACCGTCACCGGCTCGAACCGGGCGACGGCCCGGGCCACCTCGGCGTGGGCGGCTCGGGCCTCGGCCATCCGAGGTCCGGGGTAGATCTCCTCCCGGCACGGCCAGGCCACGAGGGTGCGCTCGTGGGGCTCCCACTCTGCCGGCATGCGCGAAGGCGGGCTCACCGATCCGCTCCCGGCGCGTACGTGGATCCGTCGAGCGTGAGCAGCGGGCCGTAGAGGTCGGGGCGACGGTCTCGGAACAGGCCCCACGCCCGACGCTCGGCCCGCTGCTCGGCCAGGTCGAAGGTGGCCGAGATCACGGCTTCGGCCGTCCGGTCGGCCTCGGCCACCAGCGCGCCGGTGGGATCGGTGAGGAACGACGAGCCGTGGAACGTGATCTCCCGGTGGCCCAGCACGTCGTCGCCCGACACGCCCCGCTCGGTGCCCACCCGGTTGGCGGCGACCACCGGCACGAGGTTCGCGGCGGCGTGGCCCTGCATCACCCGTCGCCAGTGGTCCCGCGAGTCCCACGACGGGTCGGGGGGCTCGGTCCCGATCGCCGTGGGGTACAGCAGCACCTCGGCGCCGAGCAGGGCCATGGCCCGAGCCGCCTCGGGGAACCACTGGTCCCAGCAGATGCCGACGCCGAGCCTGCCGTGGGCCGTGTCCCACACCCGGAAGCCGGTGTCGCCGGGGCTGAAGTAGTACTTCTCGGTGTAGCCGGGTCCGTCGGGGATGTGGCTCTTGCGGTAGGTCCCCAGCACCGTGCCGTCGGCGTCCACCACCGCCACGCTGTTGAACAGCGCCGGCCCCGCCGCCTCGTACACGCTGACGGGGAGGACCACGCCGAGCTCGGCGGCCACGGCGGCGAAGCGCTCCACCGTGGGGTGGCCGGCGATCGGGCGAGCCCGGGCCAGGTCGTCGGGACGGGCATCGATGCAGAAGTACGGGCCGGTGAACAGCTCCGGCAGCAGCACCACCTGGGCCCCGGAGGCGGCCGCCACGCGCACGAGGCGCTCGGCCCGATCCTCGTTGGTGTACGCCTCGGCGGCCATGGCCATCTGCACCGCAGCCACGGTGACGGTGTCCGACATGGCCGGAGAGTACCGGTCCCCCGGCTGGCAGGATGGCGCCATGCGCCGCACGATCTTCACCGACGAGCACGAGATGTTCCGCGCCGCCTTCCGGCAGTTCGTGGAGAAGGAGATCGTGCCCCACCACGACGAGTGGGAGCGCGAGGGCATCGTGCCCCGCGAGCTGTTCACCGCCGCCGGCGCATCGGGGTTCCTGGGCATCGACGTGCCCGAGGAGTACGGCGGCGGCGGCACCGAGGACTTCCGCTACAACCTCATCATCAGCGAGGAGGTGCAGCGCTCGGGCACCGGCGGCGCCGGTCTCGGGATCACCCTTCACAACGACATCTGCCTGCCGTACTTCCTCTCGCTGGCCACCCCCGAGCAGAAGGAGCGGTGGCTGCCGGGGATCGTCTCGGGCGAGCTGATCACCGCCATCGCCATGACCGAACCGGGCATCGGCTCGGACCTGGCGTCGATGTCCACCACCGCCATCCGCGACGGCGATCGCTACGTGGTCAACGGATCGAAGACGTTCATCACCAACGGCATCAACGCCGACCTCGTGATCACCGCGGTGAAGACCGACCCGACCCAACGCCACAAGGGCATGAGCCTCGTGGTGCTCGAGCGCGGCATGGAGGGCTTCGAGCGGGGCCGCAACCTCGAGAAGGTGGGCCTGCACAGCCAGGACACCGCCGAGCTGTTCTTCACCGACGTGCAGGTGCCGGTGGCCAACCTGCTCGGCACCGAGGGCCAGGGCTTCGTGCACCTCGTGCACAACCTGCCCCAGGAGCGGCTGTCGATCGCCGTGGCCGGTGTGGCCGCCGCCGAGGCGGCGTTCGGCTGGACCCTGGAGTACGTGAAGGAGCGCCAGGCCTTCGGCCAGCCCGTCGGCTCGTTCCAGAACAGCCGGTTCCAGCTGGCCGAGATGCGCACCGAGATCGACATCGCCCAGGTGTTCGTGGACCGCTGCGTGGAGGCGCTCAACGCCGGCGAGCTCACCGCCGAGGAGGCGGCCGAGGCCAAGTGGTGGTGCACCGAGCTCCAGAAGCGCGTGGTCGACACGTGCCTGCAGCTCCACGGCGGCTACGGCTACATGCTCGAGTACCCGATCGCCCGGGCCTACACCGACGCCCGCATCACCACGATCTACGGCGGCACCACCGAGATCATGAAGGAGATCGTCGGCCGCTCCCTGGGCGTGTGACCGAGGCCGGCGAACCCGCTGCGACCCGGGCCGCTGGCACCGACGGCCCGGCGTGCGTCGTCACGAGCGGTCGGTCCGCAGCGGCTCCACGGCCATCACGTAGGCGGCGAGGGTGTCGGCGATCTCGAAGCAGACCTCGGGGTCGCTCAGGTCGGGGTCGGGCCACGTCTCCGAGAGCCGCAGCCACGTGCGGTTCCCGAGGAACGGGCCGAGCGTCGCCTGGGGGCCGAGCTCGGGGCGCCACGCCGCCTCGGCCGCCCGGAGCGGTGCCAGCACCTCCTCGTTCGCCGGGCCCTTCGGGTGCTCGGCGTGGAAGCCGATCTCCACCGCCAGGTGCTCGGCCTCGGCCACGTGCTTGGGCGAGATCACCTGGGCCTCGTAGTGGACCTTCGGGCACTCGTCGGCGTCGAACCACGCCTTGAGCCCCCACCGGCGAGCCTGGGCGTGGAACGAACCCAGGTCGGCGGGCACGAGGCCGCGCACGGCGTCGGCCACCTGGTCGAACATCCCCAGCTCCACCACACGAGTCTGGCGTGCGGTCCTAGGGTGCGCGACGTGTTCCGCAAGAAGGCGAAGCCCGCTCCCCCGAAGGACGCCGACGAGATGCGGGCGCGCATGGCCCGGGTTCAGCCGGCCCTCGACGCCCGCCTCGCCTCCGGCGAGGAGACCGATCCCCTCAAGCTGACCCAGATGCTGGTGGCCCGGGCCCTCACCCGGCTGGCCGAGGACGACCGAGCCGGGGCGCTCGAGGACGCCGATGCGGCCTGGGCCCTCGGCGTGACCACGCCCGACCAGGACCGCGCCTGCACCGTGGCGCTGGCCGAGGCCGTGAAGGCCCTCGGCCTCGCCGATCGACGCGAGGAGGCCCTGGCCCGGCTCCAGGCCGTGGACCTGGAGCCGCTCGAACCGGCCCGGCGACACCTCTTCGGCGCGCACCAGGTCCACCTCCTCCTGTCGCTCGGTCGCCCGGAGGAGGCCCGCGAGGTGATGCGGGCGGTGCCGATGGTGGTGGAGCCCGGGCCCGGCTACGCCGAGCGGTTGCTGGCCCGGGCTGCGATCCGGATCACCTCGGGGGACCCGACCGGCTCGCTCGAGGACGTGGACGCCGCGCTGGCCGCGGGGCTGGCCGCCGAACGCACGCGCGTCGCCGCCAACCTCGGCGCGTACGCCATCGCCGTGCTCGGTCGGACCGACCGCCTGGACGAGGCGCTGGCATGGGCGAACCTGGCCTGCACCCCCGGGCTCGACGGCGCCGAGGCCGGCCTCGCCGAGCGGGACACCCGGGCGTCGGTGCTGGCCGTGGCCGGGCGCGGCGCCGAGGCCATCGCCGACCTCGAGACCGGTCTCGCCCGCCTCTCCGACTCCGATCCCACCGACCCTGCGGTGGGCTGGTCGCACGCGTTCCTGGCGCGGGCGAACCTCGATGCCGGCCAACTCGATCGCGCCCGCCACCACACCGAGCAGGCGGTTGCGGCCCAGGCCAGCACCCCGGTGCTCGACGACGTGAGGCGCCGTCTGAGCGGGGGGCCACCGGCACCGGCGTGAACCGCTCCGTATCCTGGCCGGGTGTTCGGCAGGAGGAAGGCGGGGGGCACGCCGGGGCGACCGCTGTTCGCGCTCGACGAGGAGCGCCTGGTGAAGATGCGGCCCACCATGGACCGACGCATCGCCAAGGCGAAGGCGGGGAGCAAGGAACTCGCCGGCCTCCACGCCATGCGGGCGCTCTCGCTGCGACTGTCCGGCGATCACGAGGCTTCGCTCGCCGATGCCGATGCCGCCCTCGCCATCGATGCCCGCACCCCCGAGGCCGACCGCCAGGCCGTGTGGGCGTTGGCCGAAGCCGTCGTCGCGCTGGAGCGGGCGGATCGCTACGAGGAGGCCCTCGGACGCGCCGAGGGGGTGCCCACCGCCGCCCTGGACCCGCGCACGGCTCAGAACCTCCGGGTGATCCGCGTGCAGCTCCTCGGCCTGCTCGGCCGGAGCGACGAGGCGCGAGCCGTGCTGCGGGCGGCACCGCTCGAGGTGTACCCCGGCCGACCGGGCTACGCCGCAGCCCTCGTGGCGCGGGCGCACCTGAACCTCGACGCCGGTCGGCTCGAGGCGGCGCTCGCCGACATCGATGCTGCGACGGCGGCGGGCGTGGACGACGAGCTCGTCGGCACTGCGGCGAACCTGGGCGCGTACATCATCGCCGTCCTGGGCGCCGAGGACCGGATCGAGGAGGCGCTGGCCTGGGCCAACCTCGCGTGCACCGCCGGCGGGCCGGGCGCCGAGCCGTCCCTGGCCCTGCGGGAGACCCGGGCGGCCGTCCTCGCCGTGGCCGGGCGCCCCGCCGAGGCCCTCCCCGACCTCCAGGCCGGCCTCGCCCAGATCGCCGAGCACCAGCCCGACGCCCCGTCGATCGCCTGGTCGCACGCCTTCCTCGCCCGAGCCCACCTCGACGCCGGATCGGTGGACCTCGCCCGAGACCACGCCGCCCGGGCCGAGGAGCTCGCCGCCCGCCACGACGTGCCGGTGCCGGTGCTCGACGCGATGCGCGATCGGCTCAGGTAGGCGGCACCACCGGGCGGTTCCGGATCGGGGCCGAGAACACCATGCTCGTGGTGGTGGGTCCGTAGGTGCCGAGGCGGCCCACCACCTGCTCGAGCGAGCCCATGTCGGTGACGGCCAGGCGCACCACCCAGCAGTCCTCGCCGGTCACGTGCATGGCATCGAGGACCTCGGGCATCTCGAGGAGCGCGCCCCGCACCCGGCCCGAGTCGTCGCGGACCCGGACCACGGCCTCGATGGGCAGGCCCACCGCCGCCGGCGACACCTCGGCCCGGTACCCGGTGATCACGCCGGCGGCTTCGAGGCGGCGCACCCGATCGGTGACCGCGGGAGCCGACAGCGAGACCCGGCGACCGAGCTCGCTGAAGGCCACCCGGCCGTCGTGCTGGAGCTCGTGGAGGATCGCCCGATCCAGGTCGTCGAGCTGGTGCGATGAGGAATCGAAGGCCACCGAGCCATTCTTCCAGGCATTCACCGCAGATCGCGCGGAAGCACCTGGAAAAGGTCATTCCCACCGGTGTGCCGGTTCCGTACCGTGGTGGCCATGGAGATCACCCTCGCCGCCTCGCCCCCTGTCGCCGCCCGCCACTTCAGCGCCAAGCTCGCCTTCGAGACCGATCCGGCCGACGTCGCCGCCCACCTGGCCGCCGGGTCCACCTCCATCGTGCTGGTGGACGCCCGCCAGCCCGATGGCTTCGCCGCCGCCCGCCTGCCGGGGGCGATCAACCTGCCCCACGCCACGATCGACGAGGTGTCCACGGCCGGGCTCGACCCGACCCTCACCTACGTCACCTACTGCTGGGGACCGGCCTGCAACGCCTCCACCAAGGCGGCCGCCGCCCTCGCCGGACTCGGGTTCCGGGTGAAGGAGCTCATCGGCGGTCTGTCGGCCTGGCAGGCCGAGGGCTTCGCGGTGGAGGGCGCTGCAGGTCGCGGCGCCGACGCCACCGCCTGCGCCTGCGCCTGCTGAGAGCGAGCGCACGACCGCACCCGGTGGCGATAGGTTGCGGGCCGCCGACCCTGCGACCGGGAGCCGACCCTGCCCGAGATCCCCTCTGCGTTCCTGGATCCCTCACTGGTGCGGCGGCTCCTCGAGGACCGGACGGTGCTGTTCGCCGCCTTGGAGGGCGACGGCAGCATCGCCTGGATGAGCGACTCGGCGCGCTCGGTCCTCGGCATCGATCCCGCCGCGCTCGTGGGCACGCCCGCGCTCGCCCTGCTCCACCCCGACGACCACGAGGTGCTCGTCGAGACGATGCAGGAATCGGTGCGCGGCGCCGAGGATCGGCCGCGGGTGGGCCTGCGGGTGGCCCACGCCGACGGTCGGTGGATCCCCCTCGAGTTCGGCGGCATGGACCAGCGCGACGCACAGGGCGGTGGCCACTTCCTGCTCTGGGGCAGCCCCAACGAGGGCACCAGCCGCCTCCTCGCGTTCCTGGGCGCCCTGCTCGCCGGCGCCGACCTCGCCACCCTGCTCGACCAGGTGGTCGCCTGGCACGACAGCACGATGCCCGGCACCCGGTCGGCGCTGTTCGTGCGCGACGCCGACGGCTCGCGCCGGTGCCGGGCCCGGTCGGCCGAGGTGCCGGCCGCCCTCACCGAGGACGCCGTCGTCGAGCCGCTGCTCGCCGCCGTGGAGGAGACGCTCTCCATCGCCGAGCGACCCGGGCTCGACCACCTCGACCCCGCGGCGGCCCGGGCGGCGGCCGACGGCGCGTTCGTGGGCGTGTGGGTCATCCCGGTGGTGGCGCCGGGGACGTCGGTGCCCCAGGCCGTGCTCGTCTCCTGGCGCCAACGTCCCGGTCCGGTCCTCGCCACCCAGCGCCGCCAGATCGCGAACACCGTCCAGGTGGTGCGGTTGGCGCTCGAGTGGACCGTCACCCGCGCCGAGCTGGTCACCGCGGCCACCACCGACCTGCTGACCGGCCTGGCCAACCGGGCCCAGCTCGACGCCCGGATCGATGCCGACCGCTCCACGCTGGCCGGCGTCCTCTTCTGCGACCTCGACGACTTCAAGCAGGTGAACGACCGCTACGGCCACCTCGTCGGCGACCGCATCCTGCGGGAGTCAGCTCGGCGCATGGCCGCCGCCGTGCGGCCCACCGACCTCCTCGTGCGCCTCGGCGGCGACGAGTTCGCCGTGTGGTGCCCGGACCTGCGGGCCACCTCCGACGCCGAGCGGGTGGCCGAGCGGCTCATCAGCGTGCTCGACGTGCCCATCGAGGTCGATGGCCACCAGCACCACATCGGGTGCAGCGTCGGCGTGGCCGTGGTGTCGATCGGCGACGCGGTCCAGGGCGACAGCGACCGCCTGCTCGCCGCCGCCGACCAGGCCCTCTACCGGGCCAAGGCGGCCGGCAAGGGGCGGTGGGCGCCGGCCTACGACCTCACGATGCCGCTGCCGTTCCCATCCGACGGCTGAGCCGGCGACGGGGCGCACCGCGGGATCGAGAGCGTGAACGCCGAACCACTCGGGTGACGGCGCCGGTAGGAGATGTCGCCGCCGTGGGCCCTCGCCGACCCCCGGGCGAGGTAGAGGCCCAGGCCCGAGCCCCGGTGGGACCGATCGGCTCGGCCGTACTTGCGGTACAGCAGGCCCAGGTCGGCGTCGGCCACGCCGGGTCCGTCGTCGGTCACGGTGATGCGGGCCCACTCGGCATCCACCGTCACGTCGACACCGAGCGGTGACCCGGGTTGGGCGTACTTGGCGGCGTTGGTGACGAGGTTGGCCACGGCGCTGCCGATACGCACGTCGTCGACGTCGACGAGGACCACGTCGTCGCCGTCCTGGGCGAGCACGAGCTCGCGGTGGACCACGCCGCCCAGGTCGTCGACGATCCCCGCCACGAGCGCCCGCACGTCCTGGCGGTGCACCTCGAGCAAGAGGTCGCCGTTGTCGATGAGGCGCACGTCCTCGAGGTTCGCGAGCAGGCGGTTGATGCGCTCGGTGGCGGCCCGGATGCGCCCGGCGAGCTCGACGCGATCGTCGTCGGCGCCGTGCTCGAGCATCGAGGCGTAGCCCATCGCCACGGTGAGCGGCGTTCGCACCTCGTGCACCAGCGAGCGCAGGATCGAGTCGAGCTCCTCGGTCCAGTTGGGCGGCGCGGCCGCCGGCGCCGCGGCGAGCCCGGCGCTGGGGGCCCGGTCGGGCATGACCGACACGGCAGCCGTCGCCTGGGCGACGAGCTCCTCGCTGCTGGTGGCGGGCGACCACAGGAAGCCCTGGCCGTAGTGGCAGCCGAGCCGGTCGAGGCCGGTGAGCTGGCGGCGGTCCTCGATGCCCACCGCCACCACCCGAAGGCCGAGGGCGTCGGCCACCGCCATGGTGGCGGTCACCACGGCGAGGTCCTCGGGGCTGTCGGGCAGGCCGGCCACGAGGGAGAGGTCGATCTTGATCGAGTCGAGCGGGAACCGCTTGAGGTGCACCAGCGACGTGTGGCCGGTGCCGTAGTCGTCGACCACGAGGACCACGCCCAGCATCTTGAGCAGGGCGAGCTGGCGGGCCGACCACTCGGTGTCGACGAGCAGGATCGACTCGGAGATCTCCAGGCACAGCCGCGACGGGTCGAGCTGGGCCGCCTCGAGCGCCGCCCGCACCTGGTCGGCGATCTCCCGGTCGGCGAACTGCTCCGGCGAGAGGTTCACGCTCACGCTGAGCTGACGCTCGGGCCGCGCGTCGGCCCACCGCCGGGCCTCCTGGCAGGCGGCCTCGAGCACGAGGCGTCCGACGTCTCGCGACAGCCCGGCCCGATCGGCGGCGGCGAAGACCTCCTGGGGCGAGACCGGCACGCCGGAGTCGCCCCGGAGGCGCAGCAGGGCCTCGGCGCCGATCACCGCGCCGTCGGCGAGGCGGTGGATGGCCTGGTACGCGAGCGGCGCCCGCCCGCCGGCCACCATCCGGCGGATCAGGACCTCCAGCAGGGCTTGGCGGCGCAGGCGCTCGTCCATCTGGTGGTGGTACGCGAGCGACGATCGCCCGACAGCCTTGGCATCGAGCAGGGCGGCGTCGGCCCGGCGCAGCAGCTCGGAGCTCGACGGCGTCGGCGGCCGGACGAGCGCCACGCCGGCGCTGGAACGCAGCACCACCCGGACGCCACCCAGGATCACCGGCCGGGCCACGGCCTCGCGCAGGTGGTCGGCGTAGCGGACGGCGGCCTCGTCGTCGCGCAGGTGGCTGCAGCAGACGGCGAACGAGTCGCCCGACACGCGCGCCAGCACGTCGCCGGGGTGGGTGGTCTGGCGCAGCGCCGCCGCCGTGGCGCGCAGGAGGTGGTCCCCCAGGGCCGGTCCGAGGACCCGGTTCTGGGACCGGAAGTCCTCCAGGTCGACCACGATGACCGTCGCCGAGGTGGCTCCGTCGGCCGAGGCCACGTCGGTCAGCACCTCGTCGAGCGACTCGATCAGCGCGGCGCGGTTGCGGAGGCCGGTGAGGCGGTCGTGGCGAACCTGGTGGCTGAGGTCGGCCACCGCGGCGAGCCGGCGGGACACGTCGACGGTGGAGGTGATGACCGCCGACACCTGTCCCTCCACCAGCAGCGGCGCCGCCGAGACCTGGGCTTCGAAGCGGCGGCCCGAGCGGAGTCGGATCACGAGGTCGTCGGCCCACGTGCCGCCGGCCCACACGTGGCGCACGACGGCCTCCACCTGGTCCGAGGTGAGGTCCGACGATCCCAGCTCTCGAAGGTGGCGGCCACGGGCGTCCTCGTTGGACCAGCCGAAGAGCTGCTCGGCGGCGGTGTTCATGTGCACGACGCACGCTCGATCGTCGAGGGCCAGCACCGCCTCGCCCACCGCGTCGAGCAGGGCCGTGCGGGCCCGCACCACCTCGTCGAGTGCGGCCCGACCGTGCGGCGACGCGGGCCCGTGGAGGTCCCACTCGGCCGGGCTCAGGACGCGGGTGGCCCCCACGGTGACGGC
>JAHBSN010000006.1 GCA_019639095.1 Actinomycetota bacterium | reverse complement strand
CCCGAGGCGTGACCGCCAGGCCGAGGAGCCCTCGCTGGGTGGGCCGGGTGTCGAGCGGGCCGACCTGCCCGCGCGCCGAGGAGGTGCCCCGCCGCCAGTCGACCGCCAGCAACCGCCCGGTCTCGAGCTCGCCCACGAGCAGCGTGCCGTCGTCGACCGCGAGCCCGGTGGCCTGCGCCGCCCGCACGCGGTGCGCCACCTCCAGGCCACCGGGCGACCCGGACCGGTCCGAGCCGCCGGCGCAGGCGGCGACGGGCGCGAGGGCGACGAGTACCACCAGCACCACGGGGAGGAACGGACGCCGGCGCACCCGTCCGAGCGTACGGGCGCTCAGCGCCGGGCCCACGCGGCGGCGAGCCGGGCCACGCCCTCCTCGAGGAGCGGTTCCGGCAGGGCGAAGGCGAGGCGGAGCCGGTCCGGATGGCCGCCGATGGGGGCGAGGCCCTCGGCCGTGGCCACCGCCACGCCGTGGCGGAGCGCGAGGTGGGCGACGCGCTCGGCGTCGGGCGTGGGGAGCCGGACCCACAGGCTCAGGCCGGCATCGGGTTCGTCCGCGCGCCAGCCGGGGAGGTGGGTCCGCACCTGATCGGCGAGGAGGCGCCGGCGCGCGTCGAGCAGCGCGTCGCGGTGGGCGAGGAACGCCCCGATGTCGGGGTGGTCGAGCAGCCGGGCGGCGAGCGCCTGGCCGGCGCCCGAGGAGCCGAGGTCGTGGGTGGCCTTGATGCGGGCGAGGCGCCCGGCCACCGGTCCCGGCGCCCGGGCGTAGCCCACCCGCAGCCCGGCCCAGAGCTCCTTGGAGAACGAGCCGGCCACCACCGAGGGATGTTCGGGCAGCGCGGCGGCGATGAGGCCGTGCGGTCGGCGTCCCGCCCGCCCCAGCCCGGCCAGGGCCACGTCCTCCACCAGCGGCACGCGGGCCCGTCCGAGCAGCTCGGCCGCCCGGCGGCGGCGGTGGTCGGCGAGGACCACGCCGGTCGGGTTGTGGCCGGCCGACTGAAGGTAGGCGAGGGCGGGGCGATCGGCCAGGGCGTGCTCCAGCGCGTCGACGTCCACGCCGTGGCGATCGACCGGGAGGCCCACGAGCTCGGCACCGGCGGCTCGGAGGGCGGCGATCGCACCGGGGTAGGTGGGGTCCTCCACCACCACCCGGTCACCGGGGCGGACCCAGCACGCCGCCGCCAGGTGGATGGCCTGCTGGGCGCCGGTGGTGATCACCACCTGGCCCGCGCTGGTGGGCAGGCCCTGGGCCGTCAGCCGGCGGGCCACCGCGGCGCGCAGCTCGACCCGGCCCCAGGGGTCGTCGCCGCCCGCGGGTGCGGCGAGCTCGGTGCTGCTCACGGTCACGTCGGGCAGGCCCGGGGCGTCGTGGAGGACGGCGATCGACAGGTCGATCACGGCTGGCGCCCCCGGCGTCGGTCCCATGCCGGAACCCACGAGCCGGGCGAGCAGGGCCGTCCCCTCGCGGTCGGCCGGCAGGCCGGGCTCGTCGGCGGGCCGGCCGTCGGCGGCCACGTACGTGCCGCTCCCGCGCCGGCGCTCGATGACGCCGTCGCCCACGAGGAGGTCGTAGGCGGCCACGGCCGTGCCCCGGCTGGACCACGTGGCCGCGGCAAGCGCCCGCTCGGACGGGAGCCGGGCCCCGGGGACGAGCACGCCGCGATCCACCGCCTCGGCCAGGGCCCGGGCCAGGCGCCGGAAGAGCGGCCCGGTGCCGGCGGACCAATCCCCGAGCTCGGCGGCCAGGTGGTGCACGGCGTCGGCCCGGGCCACTCTGGCCGAAGTGGCCCTGTGATCCATGATCCACTTCTGCCAGAGTCCACCGCCATGGTCAAGTCCCCGGGCCCCGCCGCACCGCCCCGCATCCCCCTCGCCGCCGCCGTGGGCCGCACGGGATCGTCGGCCATCCGCGACCTCCTCGAGATCACCGAGCGGCCCGAGGTCCTCTCGCTCGCCGGCGGGCTGCCCACCCCCGAGGCGTTCCCGGTGGCCGCGCTGGCCGCCGCCACCGCCGACGTCCTGGCCGACGACGCCGAGGCCGCCCTCCAGTACGGCGCCACCGAGGGGTTCCGTCCGCTGCGCACCTGGGTGGCGGACCGCTACGCCGTGGAGGTCGACGAGGTCACCGTGACCCACGGCTCGCAGCAGGCGTTGGAGCTGCTGGCGCGCGCCACCACCGATCCCGGCCAGGTCATCGCCCTCGCCGACCCGGGCTACGTGGGCGCGGTCCAGGCGTTCCGCGCCGCCGGGGCCACGCTCGCCGGCATCGCGAGCGATGCCCACGGGCTGCGGGTCGACGACCTGGCGGCGCGCCTCGCCGACGGCCTGCGCCCGACGCTCGTCTACGTGGTGGCCGACCTCGACAACCCGACGGGTGCGACGCTGCCGCTCGAGCGCCGGGCGGCGCTGGTCGACCTGGCCGAGCGCTACGGCTTCTGGATCGTGGACGACGACCCCTACGGCACCCTGCGCTGGGCCGGCTCGCGCCCCACGCCGCTGCGCGACCTGAGCGACCGGGTGATCTCGCTCGGCACCACGTCGAAGATGCTCTGCCCGGGGCTGCGGGTGGGCTGGGCGGTGGCGCCGGCCGAGCTCAGCCGGGCCGTGGTGGTGCTCAAGCAGGCCGCCGACCTCCACACCGGGTCGCTGTCGCAGCAGGTGGTGCACCGCCTCGTCACCCGCCCCGACGGGTGGTTCGATGCCCACCTGGCCGTCGTGCGCGACCGCTACCACGCGCAGGCCGACGCGCTGATGGCCGAGCTCCGGGCCCAGCTCGGCGACCGCCTGGCGTTCCGCACGCCCGAGGGGGGCATGTTCCTGTGGGCGACGGTGGCCGGTTCGTCGGGGACGGGTGGCGACGTCGACACGAGCGAGCTGCTGCGGCGGGCCCTGGACCACGGCGTGGCGTTCGTGCCCGGCGCCGCGTTCGGCGTGGAGCGCCCCCACCGCCACGCGCTCCGGCTCTCGTTCGCCACCGCCACCCCCGCCGACCTCGCCGAGGCCGTCCGCCGCCTCGCCCGCACCCTCGAGGTGCCCTGAGGCGTTGGGGGACCTCATGGGCCGATCGGCCCGGATCGTCGCCCGGCGCGACGAATCGGTGCAGATTCGTCGCCGAGGTGCCGTAGACCACCGCATGCGGGCATCGGTCGACCTCCCACGCACCTTCCGTCGGGTGGGCACGGCCGCCGCCGCGCTCCTCGTGGCCACCGTCCTCACCAGCTGCAACCCCACCGTGCCGGGCACCGACTGCCCGATGTTCCCGGCCACGTCGCACTGGCACGCCGACGTGCGGGCGCTGCCCGTGCGGGCGAACTCGTCGAACCTCGTGGCCGCCGTCGGGGCGCACGCCGGGCTCAAGGCCGACTTCGGCTCGGGGCTCTGGGACGGCGGTCCCATCGGCATCCCGTACGTGGTGGTGCCCGCCGGCCAGGCGCCGGTGGAGGTCACCTTCGACTACGACGACGAGAGCGACCCCGGCCCCTACCCGGTGCCGGCCGACGCCCCGATCGAGGGCGGTCCCGACGCCGACGGGGACCGCCACATCCTGATCGTCGACCGGGGGACCTGCCGCCTCCACGAGCTCTACGACGCCCACCCGCAGGCCGACGGCTCCTGGCACGCCGGCTCGGGCGCCACGTGGGACCTCCGGTCGAACGCCCTGCGCCCGGCGGGGTGGACCTCGGCCGACGCGGCCGGGCTGCCGATCCTCCCCGGCCTGGTCCGCTACGACGAGGTGGCGTCGGGCACCGTGGACCACGCCATCCGGATCACGGTGCCCACGTCCCGCCGCGCCTACCTCTGGCCCGCCCGCCACCAGGCCGGGTCCACGAGCGACGCCAACGCGCCGGCCATGGGGGAGCGGTTCCGCCTCAAGGCATCGGTGGACCCCGCCGCCTACCCGGCCCAGGTCCGGCCGATCGTCGTCGCCCTGCAGACCTACGGCGCGGTGGTGGCCGACAACGGCTCGGCCTGGTTCATGAGCGGCGTGCCCGACGAGCGATGGGACAACGACGCCCTCCAGGCCCTGCGCACCATCGAGGGGTCGGACTTCGAGGCCGTGGACGCCAGCGGCCTGCGGATCAGCGCCGACTCCGGCGAGGCCCACCAGCCCTGAGCCGGCGGTGCGGGATCAGAGCGTGGGGTCGCCTTCGGCGTTGCGGCGCCGGCGCACGGCGATGAGCCCGCCGGCCGCCGCCGCCACCACGACCACCCCACCGCCGATGAGCAGCGGCGTGTTGTCGTCGTCGGATCCCGACCCGCTCCTCTCGTCGGTCCCGCCCGCCTCGCCCAGCGTGTCGACCGGCGACGGGACCGTGGTGGTGGAGCCCGCCGCCGCCTCCGCCTTGGCCTTCGCGCCCCGGAAGGGCCCGGTCACCTCGTAGGTGATGCCGCCCAGCTTCTCGGTGATGCCAGCCCCCGGGATGATCTCGCTGACCGCCTTTGGGGTCGGCCCGCGCTGGCTGCTGAAGTAGAGCCGGTCGCCGGCGGGGTTGAAGCAGGGACCGGTGACCTCCGAGCCCTCCTGGCCGTCGCCGGTGATGCGGACGAAGGGGGCTACCGCGCCATCGGGCGTGATCATCACGACCTCCATGTTCCCGCCGTCCTCGGCCACGAACAGGTCGCCGCTGCCGTCGTCGACGGTGATGTTGTCGACGCCCGAGAGCACCGCGCCCTCCACGCCGAGGCGGTCGGGGTCGCCCTTCCAGATCACCCGGTGGCGCTGCTCGGCCAGGTCGATCGAGTGCACGGAGTGGTCGTACTTGGTGGTGAAGTAGACGAAGCCGTCGTGGTACCAGATGCCCTCGCCCCCGGGGAACACCGCCGCACCCGGGACCTGGTCTCGGGTGGGCGTGGAGGCGGCCGAGGGGTCGGGGACCTCGGCCCAGGTGACGGCGCCGTCGTCGGCCACGAGCGCCGCCTCGAGCAGGCCGGTGCGCAGGTCGGGGTAGTTGGTGGGCGTGTACCGGTACAGCAGGCCCGCGGGGTTGTCCTGGGTGAGGTAGACGGCCTTGCCCTCGGGGTCCACCGCCGCCGCCTCGTGGGCGAACAGGCCCATGGCGAGGTGGGCCACGGCCTCCTGCTCGCCGGTGGGGTCGCACTCCCAGATGCGGCCCTTCTCGTCGGGCGACTCCTCGCCCGACAGCCAGGTCCCCCACGGCGTCGGCCCGCCGGCGCAGTTCGAGTTGCTGCCCCGCAGGATCGGGTAGGCCGCCACCACGTCGCCGTCGGCGTCGAAGCGGATGGCGCTCACGCCCCCGGCGTCGGGCACCACGAAGGTGAAGACCTCGCTGTTGCAGACGTAGATCCAGCCGCCGTCGTCGTCCTCGGGCACCGGGAAGCAGGCGGCGCCGTCGGGGTAGGCGGGCCAGGTGAGGGTGGTGCCGAGCACCTTCTCCCCGGACGTGGCGACCACCCGCGAGGTGAAGCCCTCGGGCAGGAGCAGGCCGTTCTCGTCGGGGGTGTCGGCCAGGGGCCCGTAGGGGCTCTCGCCGGGCTGGGCGGTCTGGGCACCGGCCGTCGCCATGGCCAGGGTGGGCAGCACCGCACCACCGGCTCCGGCGACGATCGCGCCCCGGAGGAAGCGTCGTCGGTCGATGCGGCGACGGTACCCGCTCCCCTCTGGCCGGTGTCGGACACCGGTCCACCCGGTGACGGGCGGGCGGCGCGGCGGTGTCAGGCCACGGGGTGGCGGCCGACGGTCAGGTCGAGGTCGATCGTGCGTCCGGTGCGGTGTGGGGCGCTCGACGCCAGGTCGTCCACCACGAAGGCGCGCTGCAGCCACCGGTCGGTGCCGTCGTAGCGGGCGGCGAACGAGCTGCGCCCGTGGATGCAGGCGTGGTTGTCGACCACCAGCAGGTCGCCCGGCTGGAGGACCACGGCGAGTCGGCGCTCGAGCGCCACGGCGGCGAGGCGGCGCAGGGCGGCGTCGGCCTCGGGATCGGTGCCGTCCATGAGGTCGGCGTCGAAGAGCAGGGTGGGCGAGGCCGGATCGCCCTGGAGGACCGCCACCGGCGGGCCGGGCGGGGTGGCGGGGGTGCCGCCGAAGGACTCGTCCACCCGCGTGCGGAAGCGCGGCTCGGCGAGCACGGCGCGCTCGCGGGCGGTCAGGTGCGGCAGGACCTCGCGGACGCTGCAGAGGTAGGTGCTGGCCGCCGAGTCGCTGCGGAGGCAGGTGAGCAGCAGGTGGTGGGGCCGGTGCGGGTGGAACGCGGTCTCGGTGTGGAACTCGAGGTCCACGGCGGACGAGGTGGAGGTCTGGGTGGCCTCGGTGCCGCGCACGGGCAGCAGGTTCTGGACCGTGGCGCCGCCGTGCTCGGGCCGGTAGCCGACCGGCTCGCCGAGCGCCCGGGCCACCGTGAGCAGCACCAGCTCGCTGAGGCGGTCCTTGGCCACCGGCGCCGTGGGGCGCTCGGGCGTGGCCGGCAGCTCGCCGGTGGGGACGCCGGTGAGGAGCACCGCACCGGCCGGGCCCGGGTCGACCAGGAGGTCGGCCAGGGCCCGGCGGACGGCGGGGGGGAGGAGGCGGCGCGACGCACCGGCGAGGTCGACGAGCGCCTCGTCGACGGGCGCGCCCTCGGCCACGAGGTGCGACCGGGCCACGAGCGCGGCCCAGTCGCCGGGGACCGTGGCGATCTCGGGCACCGGGTGGTGCGTGGCGTCGAGCAGCATCCCGCCACGATACAACTGTTCCAGTCGTGGTCAAGACCGGAACGTTCGTTCCGCTTGCCGGGCTACTCGTCGGCGAGCGCGCCCGACTCGCGCCACGCCGCCTCGATGCGCTCCAGTCGGTCGGTGGCCGACGACCGCAGCCGCTCGGCCACCCCCGCCACCAGCGCCTCGAGCAGGGCCAGCGCGGCGAGGTGGGAGTCGAACGGCCCGGCGTTCTCGGAGGCGATCGTGAAGGCCAGCTCGGCGTGGGCGGCCAACGGGGAGAGCGGCGAGGCGGTGAGCGCCACGATGCGGGCCTCGCCGGCCTTCGCCTGGTGGAGCGCGGCGAGGAGCCAGCGGTCGTGGCGGGGCAGGTCGAGCGTGACCACCACGTCGCCCGGGGCCAGCAGGGCCATGGCCCGGCTCACCGCCACCTCGGTGCCGTGCACCTCGACCACGCCGCGACGCAGCATCGCCAGCTCGGTGGCGAACTGGGCCCCGATGCCCTGCGAGGCGTCGGCCGCCAGCACGTACACGGTGCGAGACCGGGCGGCGAGCAGGCCGACGGCGGCGTCGAAGTCGGCTCGGTCCACCCGGTCGAGCGTGGACAGCACCGATTCGGCCGCCACCTCCAGCGCGCGGGCCAGCAGATCGTTGTCCAGGGGTTCGCGGATGCGCTCGGCGGCCCGCCGGCGCTCGGGGGTGAGGTCGGCCCGCACCCGCTCCTGGAGGGCGGCGAAGCCGTCGAGTCCGAGCCGGGCGGCGAGGCGCACCACGCTGCCGCCGCTGGTGCGGGCCGCCTTCGCCACCGACGCCACGGTGCCGAAGGCCACCGCGTGCGGGTCGCCCAGCACCACATCGGCCACCCGACGCTCGGCGGGGGAGAGCACGTCCCGGTTGGCTCGGATCAGCTCGGCCACGTCCACGCCGGGATCCTGGCACCTGGCGCGGGTTGATGGAACGGAGCCGGTTCGGCAGGCTGCCACGACGTGAACTGGCCGACGTGGGACCAGGCCGCGATCGCGGCGGCGCTCTCGGGCCTGCTCGCGCTCGCCCTGCGCCGGCGCGACCTCGACGGCTGGCGGGCGGCCGTCGGCCAGGCCGCCACCGAGTTCGCCATCATCGCCGGCCTCTACTCGGTGTGGCGCGTGGCCCGGAAGCTGCCCCTCGCCCAGGACGAGGGTGCGGTGGATCGGGCCCGACAGATCGTCGACCTCGAGCACACCCTGCACCTGCCCACCGAGCTCAGCCTCCAGCAGTGGTTCCTGGAGCACGACACGCTCGCCCGGCTGGCCAACACGTACTACGCCACGCTCCACGTGCCGATGCTGCTCGGATTCCTCGTGTGGCTGTTCGTGCGCCATCGCGAGCACTTCGCCCGCTGGCGCAACGCGCTGGCCATCCTCACCGGGTTCTGCCTGGTGATCCGGTTCATCCGGGTGGCCCCGCCGCGGTTCCTCGGCGACCTGGGCTACGTCGACCTCTCCACCCGGTACGGGCTCAACATCTACGGACCGGTGGGCACGGGCGTGTCGGACCAGTTCGCCGCCATGCCCTCGATCCACGTGGGGTGGGCGGCGGTGGTGTCGTTCGGGGTGGTGGCCGCCAGCACCAGCCGGTGGCGCTGGCTGGCGCTGCTGCACGTGGTGCTCACGATCATCGTCGTGTCGGCCACCGGCAACCACTGGTGGATGGACGGCATCGTGGCCATCGCCCTGCTCGGCGTGGCGCTGCGGATCGACACCGTGGTGCGCCGGCGCCGGGTGGCCGTCCTCGGCGGGCCCCCCGCCGAGGAGCCCGCCGGGTCGGTCGACGAGGTGCTCTCAGCGAGCGGCTGAGGGGCTGCGCTCCTCCACGCGCCCGTCGGCGTGGCGGGCGAAGCGGCCCTTGGTGGGCCCGTGGTGCGGGGCGTCGACGTCCCAGGGCCAGCCGCCGAACCCGGTGGCGCGGTAGTCCTCGAACGCCTGCGACAGCTGGTCCTCGGTGTTCATCACGAACGGGCCGTAGCGCGCCACCGGCTCGCCGATGGGCCGGCCCTGGAGCACGAGCACCTCGGCGGACCCTCGCTCGGCCGTGAGGGCGACCGGCCGGTCGCAGCGGACGAGGGCGCCGGTGTCGCCGTCGACGCCGTGGCCGCCGATGGAGACGCCCCGGCCCTCGAACACGTAGATCGTGCGGATGGTGTCGGCGCCTGCGGCCGGCGGGAGCTCCCAGGAGGCGCCGTCGTCGAGGGCGAGGTGCCAGATGGCGAGGTCGGACTCGGGGCGCGAGGCCCACGAGCTCGGCGGTGGCGCGGGCGGGGTGACGCCCTCGGTGTCGCCGGCGATCACGGTCAGCTCCACGGTTCGGCCCTCGGCGTCGGTGCGGACCACGCGGGGGATGTCCTCGGCCCACAGCATCGTGAAGTAGGGGTCGACGAGCTTGTCCTCGGCCGGCAGGTTCAGCCAGATCTGGAACAGCTGGAGGTCGTTGGGGCCGTCGGGGTTCGTGAGCGGGAACATCTCCGAGTGCACCACGCCGCCGCCGGCGGTGAGCCACTGCACGTCGCCGCGGCCGAAGCGGGCGGTGGCGCCCAGCGAGTCGGCGTGGTCGATGAGGCCGCGGCGCACGAACGTGACCGTCTCGAACCCGCGGTGGGGGTGCTGGGGGAAGCCGGGCACGACGTCGCCGTGGTACATGTTCCAGCCGTCGATCCCGGCGAAGTCGGACCCGATCTGGCGCCCGTGGAGCGGCACCGCCGGTCCGAGGCGGTCGTCGCCGGCGGGGTAGCGATCGAGGTGGTGGGCGCAGAAGAGGAACGGGTCCACCGTGGGCCACTGCGGCCCCAGCGGCACCTGCTGGAGCACCGGATCGTCGACGTTCTCGTCCATGGGCCCACGCTACGGGCGGCCCGCAACCTTGCGTCCCGGCGGCAGGGACCCGTCAGCCCGGCGACAGCGATCCGACCCGCGCCCCTCACGCAGCGGATACGACCTCGATACGGCCCATCCGTACGTTGACCTGCGTGTATACAGCCTCGGATACAGGCAGCAGCCGACGTGACCTGGCCTACCAGGGCTTGAAGCACCGGCTGCTGGCGGGGGAGTACCCGCCCGGGGCGCGCCTCGGCGAGGAGCGGCTGGCCGCCCAGCTCGGCGTGTCCCGCACCCCGGTGCGCGAGGCGCTCTCGCGGCTGCACAGCGAGGGGCTCGTGGAGCGCCTGGCCGACGGCGGCTTCGGGCCCACGCTCATCAACCTCCACCTGGTCCGCGAGCTCTACGAGATCCGCTTCGCCCTCGAGCGCTGCGCCCTGCGCCGGACCGACCGCCACGGCGAGCCCGTGCACGACGAGGAGCAGCTCCGCCACCTGCGCGCCGACTGGGCCGACCTCGACGCCCCCGCCCACGACGACGAGGTGCTCACCGACTTCGTGCTGCTCGACGAGGACTTCCACGAGCGCCTGGCCGGGGCGTCGGGCAACCAGTCGCTCACCGACCAGCTCCACAAGGTGAACGAGCGGATCCGCATCGTGCGGATGCAGGACTTCCTGAGCGCCGGCCGGGTGGAGCTCACCATCGAACAGCACGTGGGCGTGCTCGACGCGCTGCTCTACGGCGACGTCGACCTGGCGGAGGCACGGCTCGTCGGCCACTTCGCCGAATCGCTCGACGTGGTGGAGGAGCGGGCCGCCCACACCATCGCCCGCATGCTCGATCGGCGCGACCGGTGAGCGAGCCGACCATCGACCTCACCGGCGCCACCGGCGCCGACGGGTCGGCCCCGGCCATCCTCGACGCCCGGGGCATCACCCAGCGGTTCGGGTCCCTGGTGGCCAACGACGCCGTCGACTTCTCGCTGCGCGCCGGCGAGGTGCACGCCCTGCTCGGCGAGAACGGCGCCGGCAAGAGCACCCTCATGAAGGTCCTCTACGGCGTCAACGTGCCCCAGGAGGGCGAGGTCCTGGTGCACGGCGAGCCCATCGAGCTCGGCTCGCCCGCCGCCGCACGCGCCGCGGGGATCGGCATGGTCTTCCAGGACCTGCGCCTGGTGCCCGCCCTCACGGTGGCCGAGAACGTGGAGCTGGCCTGCGGCCAGGGCCGCTACCGGCGTTCTGCGGCCCGGGCCCGGGTGGCCGACGGAGCCGAGCGCTACGGCCTCGCCGTGTCGCCCGACGCGGTGGTGCGGGACCTCTCGATCGCCGAGCGCCAGCTGGTGGAGATCCTGCGGGTGCTCCTCATGGACGCCCGGGTCGTGATCCTCGACGAGCCCACCAGCGCGCTGGCCCCGCAGGAGGTCGACGCCCTCCTGGCGGTGATCGACCGGCTCCGCGCCGACGGCCTCGGCATCGCCCTGATCACCCACAAGCTGGCCGAGACCCGGGCCGTGGCCGACCGCTTCACGGTGCTGCGCGGCGGGAAGATGGTGATCTCGGGCGCCCGACCCGCGGGCTTCACCGACGACGAGCTGGTGGAGACCATGGTGGGCAGCGTGCCGCCGCCGCTGCCGGCGGATCGCGAACCGCCGCGCAAGGGCCAGCCGGCGCTCGTGGTCAACGGGGTGAGCGCACGCAGCGTCGACGGGCACGCCCGCCTGCACGACGTCACGTTCCTGGTGCAGCCGGGCGAGCTGGTGGGGGTGGCGGGCGTGTCCGGCAACGGCCAGCGCGAGCTGCTCGACGCCGTGCTCGGCGTCCTGCCCCTCGAGAGCGGCGAGATCCACATCGCCGGGCACGACATCGGCCGGGGCGGCCACCCCAAGAAGGCCCTGCGGGCGGGCGCGGTCATCGTGCCCGAGGATCCGGTGAACGACGCCGTGGTCGGCGGCCTCGCCATCTTCGAGCACCTCGCCCTCAACGGCCGCCCGCTGCCCACGTCGGGGCCCCGCGTGGACTGGAAGGCGGTCCGCCGCGCCGTGGCCGCCACCGACGTGGCCGACCGGTTGAGCCTGGCGCCGCTCGGGCGCGAGGTGGCCACGCTGTCGGGCGGCAACATCCAGCGGGTCGTGCTCACCCGCACGTTCCTCGTCGACGATCCCAGCCTGGTCGTGGTCGCCTACCCCAGCCGGGGGCTCGACATCGCCTCGGTGCGGGCCACCCAGCAGCTGCTGCTCGAGCGCCGCGCCGCCGGCGCCGGGGTGCTGATGGTCTCGGAGGACCTCGACGAGCTCCTCGCCCTGGCGGACCGGATCCTCGTGCTCCACGACGGCCACCTGGCCGGGATCGTCGACCCGGCCACCACCGACCGGCAGGCCATCGGCCGCCTCATGCTCCAGGGGGCCGCGGCATGACCGTGCTCGAGACCACGTCCGACGTCGAGCCGGAGGCGCCGGTGCCGCCCGGCCCCGAGGCCGATGACCACCACGTCGCGCCCACGGCGGCCGCCCAGGTGCAGCGCCACCTGCGCACCGCGCTGCGATGGGCGGTGGTGATCGCCAGCACCGTCGCCATCTTCTCGGCGTTCCTGCTCGCCAAGGGCGCCGACCCGGCGTCGGTCCTCGAGTCGATGTGGAAGACGGCCCTCGGCACGCCCGACAGCGCCGGCGAGACCTTCATCCGGGCCACGCCGCTGCTGCTCGCGGCGCTGGCCGCCGCCGTCCCCGCCCGCGCCGGGCTGTTCAACCTGGGCGGCGAGGGCCAGCTCCTGATGGGGGCCATCGGGGCCATCCTGGTGGCGAACCAGCTCGACGGTGGCGCCGGCACGTGGCCCACCCTGGTGCTGATGGCGGCCGGCGGTGCCGCCCTCGGCGCGCTGTGGGCGGCCATCCCGGCGGTGCTCAAGGTGGCCACCCGCACCAACGAGGCGATCTCGAGCCTGCTGCTCAACTACATCGCCGGCCTGGTGGTCACCTGGCTGTGCTTCGAGCCCTGGAAGGACCCGGCGAGCCTGGGCCAGGCCTACTCCCGCGAGCTCACCGGCCCCGAGCGGTTCCCCATCATCTGGGGCCAGCGGGTGCACGCCGGGATCTTCGTGGGCCTCGTGGCGGCGCTGGTGCTGTGGGCGCTGCTGCGCTGGTCGACCTGGGGCTTCAAGCTGCGGGTGCTGGGCGGGAACCCGTCGGCCGCCCGCCGCGCCGGCCTGGCGGTGGGCGGACTGTCGATCGCCGCCATGGTGGTGGGCGGGGCCATGGCCGGCCTGGGCGGCATGATCGAGGTGGCCGGCACCGAGGGGCGCCTGCGCCCCGAGTTGCTCGCCGGCTACGGGTTCATCGGGTTCCTCGCCTCGTGGCTGGCCCGCCACGACCCGCTGCGCTGCATCGGCGCCGCGGTGGTGCTCGGCGCCATCGCCGTGGGCGGCAGCGGCCTGAAGATCACCGCGGGCCTCTCGGGCGGGGCGGTCAACATCCTCATGGCGGTGGTGCTGCTCGCCGTGCTCGGGTGGGGCGGTCGGAAGGCGGAGGCGGCCCGATGATCGAGGCCGTCCTCACCGGTGCGGTGGCCGGCGGCACGTGCATCGTGTTCGCCGGGCTCGGCGAGATCGTGGCCGAGCGGTCCGGGGTCATCAACCTCGGCACCGAGGGGTCCATGCTCTGCGGCGCCCTGGCCGCCTACGCGGTGGGCATCGAGACCGGCAGCCCCTGGGTCGGGGTCGTCGCCGGCCTGGTGGCCGGTGCGGTGCTGGCGTGCGTGCACGCCGTGCTCGTCCTGCACCGCGGCGCCAACCAGATCGCCGTCGGCCTCGTGGTCAGCTTCCTCGGCATCGGCGTCACCGCCCTGTTCGGCCAGGACTACGTGGGCCAGGGGGTGGTGCCGCTCGAGACCTGGGACGTCCCGCTGCTCTCGAAGCTGCCGTTCCTCGGACCGGTCCTGTTCCAGCACGACCCGCTCACCTACGTGTCGTTCCTCGCCGTGCCCGCCCTCACGTGGATGATCTGGCGGACACGGGCCGGCCTGGTCCTGCGGGCCGCGGGCGAGGGGCCCGAGGTCCTCGAGATCTACGGCACGTCGGCCCGTCGGGTGCGCTGGGTCGCCCTGCTCACCGGCGGGGCGCTGGCTGGTGTCGGCGGGGCCCAGCTCGCCACCGCCGCCACCCTCAACTGGTCCGAGCAGATGACGGTGGGCCGGGGCTACGTGGCCGTGGCCCTCGTGATCTTCGCCGGCTGGCAACCGATCAAGCTCGCCGGCGGCGCCTACCTGTTCGCCGGCGCCATCGCGCTGAACCTCCAGCTGCAGGCGCGGGGCTGGGAGCTGTCGCGCTACCTGCTCGAGGCCCTGCCCTACGTCACCGTCCTCGTGGTCCTGGCCCTGCTCAGCCGGCGCCGCATCCACGGCGGGCCCGCCGCCCTCGAGAAGGTCTTCGAGGGCTGACGTCCCCCTCCCGCCATCCGTCCCACCCCGAGCACCCCACCCAAGGAGATCCCATGTCCCGATCCATCCGTGCTGCTGCGCTCGCGCTCGGCCTCGCCCTCGTGGCCGCCGGCTGCGGCGGCAGCGACACCGCGTCCTCCTCCGACGGCGGCGGCGGCGCCAAGGACGACGGCACCTTCACCGCGGGCTTCATCTACGTCGGCCCGAAGGACGACTTCGGGTACAACCAGGCCGCCTACGAGGGCAGCCTGGCCATGAAGGAGGCGGTGGGCGACGTCGAGCTGCTCCAGGCCGAGAACGTGCCCGAGACCGCAGAGTCCGAGCAGGTCATGCAGAACATGATCGACAAGGGCGCCGACGTGATCTTCGCCACGAGCTACGGGCACCTCGAGTTCGCCCAGAACGTGGCCGAGAAGAACCCCGACGTGATCTTCGTGCACCAGGGCGGCCTCGAGGGCGACAACCAGCTCGACAACGTGGGCACCTACTTCGGCACCGTGTACGAGCCGGTGTACCTGGCCGGCATCGCCGCCGGGGCCACCAGCGAGACCGGCAAGCTCGGGTACGTCTACGCCTTCCCGATCCCCCAGACGCTGGCCAACATCAACGCCTTCGCCCTGGGCGCCCAGTCGGTGAACCCGAAGGCCACCGTGACCACGATCTCCACCGGCAGCTGGTGCGATCCGTCGGTGCAGTCGCAGGCGGTGAAGACGCTGCTCGACCAGGACGTCGACGTCATCACCCAGCACCAGGACTGCACCAAGACGATCATCGAGGCCACCGAGGCGGCCGGCGCCTACTCCGTCGGCTACCACGCCGACGCCTCCGAGCTCGCCCCCAAGGGCTGGATCACGGGCTCCGAGTGGAACTGGGGCCCGCTCTACACCGACATCGTGGAGACGGTGAAGGCCGGCGAGTTCGCCGAGTCGGACTACAACGGCGACTTCCGGGTGGGTCTCCAGACCGGTGACAACCCGTTCGTGCAGTCGGCCTACGGCTCCATGGTGGACGACGAGACCAAGGCCAAGATCGACGAGGCCAAGCAGCGCTTCGTCGACGGTGGTTCGCCGTTCGAGGGGCCCGTCCTCGACCAGGACGGCAAGGAGGTCTACGCCGAGGGCGAGCAGCCCACCTACGCCGAGGTCGAGACGATGGACTTCTTCGTGAAGGGCGTCGTCGGCAAGATCGGCTGACCACCGTGCCCACCGTCCTCCTGCTGGACCGAGGCCGTGGCCCCGTCGTCGTGCTCGTGCACGGCGTCGGGGCCGGCCCGGCCTCGTTCGACCGACTGGCCGCCCGCCTCGAAGGGCGCCACCGGGTGGTCGCGGTCGAACGACCGCTCGGCCCGGCCGGGACGGCCCTGGACGTGGTCGACCAGGCCGACCGGCTCGCCGACGACCTGGTGGCCCGCGGCCTGGCCGGCGGCCTGGTGGTGGGCGTGAGCGGCGGGGCCACCGTGGGCCTCGCCCTGGCCATCCGCCATCCCGAGGCGGCCGGCGCCCTCGTCCTGCACGAACCCCTGCTCGGCCGCCACGCGGCCGGGCTCCACGCCCGGTTCCACGAGGCGGCCGCCCTGGCCGCCACCGGGCTCGAAGGAGCGATGACCGTGGTGAGGAGCGTGATGGGCGACGACACCTGGGAGGCCCTCGGCCCCCACGGTCGGGCGGCGGCGTGGGACCAGGCGGCCCGCTGGCAGGCCGAGATCCCCCGGTTCGCCGCCTTCGACCCGACCGCCGAGGAGCTCGGCCGCCTGCACGACCGGCCGGTGCTCGCCACCGTCGGCGCCCGCAGCACCGTGGAGCGTCGCCTGGCCGCGGCCGTGCTTCAGAACCTGGCGGGGGTCGACGTGGTGGAGGTGCCCGGCGCCGGCAACGCCGCCCACCTCGATGCCCCCGACGCCTTCGCCTCGGTGCTCGAGGCCTGGCACCCGCTGGTGGGGGGCCGCTCGTGAACGGGTGGGTGGCGGGCACCGAGCCCTACGCCTGGCCCTACGACGGCCGCCTGCACGGCCACCACCTCGCCCTCGTGCTCGCCGGGTGGGACGAGGGCTGGCGGGGCCGGGCCGGACCCACCGCCGACGCGCCGGTGGCCCAGCGCACCCTCCAGCTCGCGGCCGCCGTGGCCGCCCACGGCGGGCTGGTGGTGGCCGTGGCCCACGGCTCGGCGCACCTCTCGCTGGCCGTGCCGCACCGGGTGGCCAACGCCGCCGGGCTCGACGGGTTCTTCGGCGGCCCGCTCGACCACCTGCTGCGCGCCGAGGGCCGCACCCACCTCCTCGTGGCCGGACACGGCATCGAGGGCCCGGTGCACTCCACCCTCCGCGCCGCCAACGACCGCGGCTACGAGTGCCTGCTCGTGGTCGACGCCTGCACCGCGCTCGTGGCCGACCTCGCCCCGGCGGCGGCCAAGACCGTGACCATGTCCGGCGGCATCTTCGGCGCCGTCGGCACCGTGGCCGCCGTGCTCGACGCGGTCGCACCCACCGATCGACCCACCCCTTCCCCCACCGCCCAGGAGGCCTGACATGACCACCTTCGGACCGATCGAGGCCCGGCCCTACACCTGGCCCTACGACGGGTCGATCGACCCGGCTCGCACCGCCCTGGTGAACATCGACTGGCAGACCGACTTCTGCGGGCCGGGCGGCTACGTCGACGCCATGGGCTACGACCTCAACCTGACGCGGGCCGGGCTCGAGCCCACCGCCCGGGTGCTCGCCGCCTGCCGGGAGGTGGGGATGCTGGTGGTGCACACCCGCGAGGGCCACCTCCCCGACCTGTCGGACTGCCCGCCGAACAAGCTGTGGCGCTCCCAGCAGATCGGTGCCGGCATCGGCGACGCCGGGCCCTGCGGCCGGATCCTGGTGCGGGGCGAGGAGGGCTGGGACATCGTGCCCGAGGTGGCCCCGATCGACGGCGAGGTGGTGATCGACAAGCCGGGCAAGGGCGCGTTCTACGCCACCGAGCTCGACCTCGTGCTGCGCACGAAGGGCATCACCCACCTGATCTTCACCGGCATCACCACCGACGTGTGCGTGCACACCACGATGCGCGAGGCCAACGACCGGGGCTTCGAGTGCCTCCTGCTCGAGGACTGCACCGGCGCCACCGACGTGGGCAACTACCAGGCCGCGCTCCACATGGTCACCATGCAGGGCGGAGTGTTCGGTGCCGTGGCGCCGTCGGGGGCCCTGCTCGACGCCCTGGGTGCGGTCGACGCCCGCCTGACCGTCGATGGCTGACCCCGAGGCGCCGAGCGCGGCGGCCGCGCTCGACGGCGGGGTGGCGGGCCTGCGCGCCGCCTACGGCCGGGGCCTCGACCCCGTGGCCGTGGTGGACGAGGTGCTGGCCCGCATCGACCGGTCCGACGACCCGGCCGTGTGGATCGACGTGGAGCCCGCCGCCGCGCTGCGCGCCGCGGCGAAGGCCCTCGTGCCCGGCGACCGGGATCGGCAGCCCCTCTGGGGGGTGCCGTTCGGCGTGAAGGACAACATCGACGTCGCCGGCCGGGTCACCACCGCCGGCCTTCCCGGCCTGGCCCGCACCGCCACGGCCACCGCCACCGTGGTGGGCCGGCTGCTCGACGCCGGCGCCCTCTACGTCGGCAAGACCAACCTCGACCAGCTCGCCACGGGGCTCGTGGGCACCCGGTCGCCCTACGGCGTGCCCCGCAACCCCTTCGACGCCGGCCTGGTGCCGGGCGGGTCGTCGTCGGGCTCGGCGGTGGCGGTGGCCACCGGCGAGGTGGCGTTCGCGCTCGGCACCGACACGGCGGGGTCGGGCCGTGTTCCCGCGGCCATGTGCGGCGTGGTGGGCCTGAAGGGCGCGCCCGGTTCCCGGCCGGTCGACGGCGTGGTGCCGGCCAGCCCGAGCATCGACTGCGTGTCGACGTTCTCGCGGTCGGTGGCCGACGGCCTGGCGGTCGAGTCGGTGCTGGCCGCGGCGCCGTGGCCGGTGGCGAGCGGCCCGTTCACGGTGGCGGTGGCCGCCGGCGCGGAGGAGGCGGGGGCCGAGCTGGAGGGTCTCGGCCACCACCTCGTCCCCCTCGACCTGGCGCGCGTCCACGAGGCGGGCGACCTCCTCTACGGCGGCCCGTGGCTCGCCGACCGGACCGCCGCCCTGCACGACGTGCTCGCCGCCGGGCCCGACGGCCTCGTGGAGGTGGTGGCCACGGTGGTGGCCGGTGGCGAGGCGTACCGCGGCACCGAGGTGTTCGCCGCGCTGCGCCGCCTGGGCGAGATCCGCGCCGACCTGGCGTCGTGGTGGTCGGGCGTCGACGCGATGGTGGTGCCCACCGTGCCGTGGCTCCCCACCCTGGCCGAGGTGGCGGCCGACCCGGTGGGCGCCAACGCCCGGCTCGGCCGCAACACCACCTTCGCCAACCTGCTCGGGCTCACCGCCATCGCCGTGCCGGCCCCGGCGGGCGCCGGTGGCGTGACCGTGCTGGCGCCGCCGTCGTCCTCCGGTGCGGTGGCCGCGCTGGCCGCCGACCTCCACGGCGAGCGGCTGGCGCCCGGGTGGGCCGCGGCCGGCGACCGCGTCCACCTCGCGGTGGTGGGCGCGCACCTGCGCGGCCAACCGCTCAACGGCCAGCTCGTCGACCAGGGCGCCGAGCTCGTGGCCGTGACCGCCACGTCGCCCCGGTACCGCCTCTACCGCCTCGAGGGCGGCCCGCCGGCGCGGCCCGGGCTCGAGCGGGTGGGTTCGGGCGGCCGGGCGATCGAGGTGGAGGTGTGGGCGATCAGCCCCGCCGGGCTCGGTCGCGTGCTCGCCGCGGTGGCGCCCCCGCTCGGCATCGGCTCGGTGGAGCTGGCCGACGGCCGCTGGGTGAAGGGCTTCATCTGCGAGACCCACGGCCTCGCCGATGCCACCGACATCACGTCGTTCGGCGGCTGGCGCCGCTACCTCGCCTCGCTCGACCCCACCCGCTGACCCGCCGCCCGGCCCACCCCCACTGCACCGAGGCTCGTGCGCTCGTGCCGCGTGGAGCGGCACGGCTGCACGAGCCTGCGGCGGAGGGGGCCGGGTCGGGTCAGATCGGGAGGTCGCCGGTACCGGTGCGGGTGCTGCCGTGGTCGCGGTACGCGGCGATGGTGCGCTGCGCGATGCGCATCTGGTGGACCTCGTCGGCGCCGTCGGCGAACCGGGCCCAGCGGGCGTGCTGGTACATGTGCGCGAGCGGGGTGTCGGTCGAGTAGCCGAGGGCGCCGTGGACCTGGATCGAGCGGTCGATCACCCGGCCGAGCATGTTGGCCACGAAGTGCTTGGCCATCGACACCTCGCTCTTGAAGTCGAGCTTGTTGTCGATGCGGTAGGCGGCGTGCAGGACCATGAGCTTGGCCTGGTACAGCTCCATGGTGGAGTCGGCGATCATCCACTGGATGCCCTGCTTCTCGGCGAGCATCGACCCGTGGCTGAACCGGTTGAGCGACCGGTCCACCATCATGTCGAGCGCCGTCTCGGCCTGGGCGATCCAGCGCATGCAGTGGGCGAGGCGGGCCGGGCCCAGGCGGTACTGGCCGAGCATGTGGCCCTGGCCGCGGCCGCCGAGCATGTTCTCGTTCGGCACCCGCAGGTCCTCGATCACGATCTCGGAGTGGCCGGTGCCGCCGTGCATCGTCTCCACCTCGCGCACGCGGTTCCAGCCGTCGCTCGGGATGTCGACGATGAACGCGGTGTTGGCGGCCTGGGGCAGGTCGGGGTTGTCCTCGGTGCGGCACACGAGGATGGCGAACTTGGCCCGCCGGGCGTTGGAGATGAACCACTTGTGGCCGTTGATCACCCACTCGTCGCCGTCCTGCACGGCGGTGGTGCGGATGAGCGTGGGGTCCGACCCGGCCACCTCGGGTTCGGTCATGGCGAAGCAGCTCATGGCGACGCCCTCGCAGAGCGGACGGAGGTACCGCTCCTTCTGCTCGTCGGTGGCCCAGTGGAGGAGGGTGTGCATGTTCCCCTCGTCGGGCGCCATGCAGTTGAAGACGAAGGGGCCGTAGTAGGCCTTGGCCGCCTCGGCCTGCACCATGGCCAGCTCCACGTGGCCGAGGCCCATGCCGCCCCACTCCGGGGGCATGTGCGGCAGCCAGATGCCGGCCTCCTGGGCCTTGGTGCGCATGCCGATGAGCTTGGTGAGGTACTCGGCGCGGTCCTCGATGTGGTCGGGGTCGGTGAGCTCGGCCTCGGTGGGCTTGATCACGTCGTCGACGAAGGAGCGCACCCGCATCCGCAGGTCCTCGAGCTCGGGCGAGAGGGTGAAGTCGATGGCCATGTCGCCGCACTGTAATGCGACTGCATTACTCGTGCTCGGGGTCGCACCGAATCTGCGCAGATTCTGCGCGCCGCCGCGTGTGCGCATCCGGTCGTCAGGCAACGTGTTGCGCACACGCGCTGCGAGCGAGCGACCGGGCCCTGCAAGGTGGGCGCGCTCGATGCCGCCCACGAGCATCGAACGCGCCCACCTCGCACGGGTCAGCCCGCAGAACCGGACGAACCGGGACCGACCGCACATCGCGCAGAATCTGCGCAGATTCTGCGCCGACGTCCGGATCGACACCCATCGGCAGCCTGCTGTGGTTCACTTCGGCGATGCGCCACACCGCTGAGCTGTCCGCCGCCCCGTCGTCCGCCCGCCGTCGCCGTACGCGGATCGCCGCGCCGATCGGCGTGGCCCTCGCCCTGGCCCTGGGCGCGGCCTCGGTGGCCCAGGCCGATGGCGGTTCGGGCGACCAGGGCCTCGGCCCGGCGCCGGCTGCGGCGTCGAGCCTGACCGGCCCCGTCGGCCACGAGGGCCGGTGGCTCACCGACGCGCACGGGCGGGTCCTGATGCTCACCGGCGTCAACATGGTGGCCAAGGGCGCGCTCACCCCCGACGGCCGGGGCTTCGGGGCCGACGACGCCGACTTCCTCGTGGAGAACGGGTTCGAGGCCGTCCGCCTCGGCCTGTCGCCCGACGCGTTCATGCCGACGCCCGGCCAGGTCGACCAGGCCTACCTCGCCAGCTACGCCCAGACGGTGAAGACCCTCACCGATCGCGGCTTGCTCGTATTGGTCGACCTCCACCAGGACGGCTGGGGCCCGGCGGTCTGCGGTAACGGCTTCCCGGCGTGGATGACGATCACCCACGGCGCGGAGAACACCTGCACGACCTTCCCCCTGTACTACGTGACGAACCCGGCCATCCAGGCCGCCTTCCAGAGCTTCTGGGACAACGAGGCCGGTCCCGACGGCGTCGGCCTCCAGGACCAGGTGGCCACGATGTTCGGCGCCCTCGCCGGGGCGGTGGGCCACGACGACGGCGTCCTCGGCTACGACGTCCTGAACGAGCCGTGGCCCGGCACCACCTGGCAGCCCTGCGCCGTCGCCCCCGGCTGCCCCGACCTCGACGCCGCCGGCCTCGACGAGTTCCACGCCAAGGCCACCACGGCCATCCGCGCGAAGGACCCGACGCACATCGTGTTCGGCGAGCCCTACGTGCTGTTCAACTTCGGCGGCGCCGGCACCAGCATCGCCAAGCCCGGGAACGACCCCCGCGCGGGCCTGTCGTTCCACATCTACACCGTCGACCCCAGCCTGGAGCCCAACGTGGTGGCGAACGCGGTCGACTGGTCGGACCGCACCGGTGGCGCCCTGCTCACCACCGAGTTCGGCGCCACGAACGACCCGGCGGTGATCGAGCGCCAGATCGGCGTGGTCGAGGACGGGCTCGTGCCCTGGATGTGGTGGTCCTACGACGAGAACGTCGTCCACGACATCCGCCAGGCCCCCACCGGCGACAACGTCAACGGTCCGGTCCTCGGCGCCCTCGTCCGGCCGCACCTCGTGGCCGTGGCCGGCACGCCCACCGGCCAGGACTTCGACCGGGCCACGCGCGTCCTGCGGGCCTCGTGGAGCACCACTGCTCCGGGCGCGACACGTCGCGGCACCACCGGCGACACCCTCATCCGGGTCCCGAAGCTGACCTACGACGAGGGCTACGAGGTGGATGTCGACGGGGGCGCCGTGGTGTCCGAACCCGGGAGCACCCAGCTTCTGGTCCGCGCCGGAGCGGACGTCGATCGCGTCTCGGTGGTTGTTCGCCCGGCCAGCACCAACACGCCGACCACGTCGATCCCCCTGCAGACGGCTTCGACAACGACCTCCACATCGACCTCGTTGCCCGTCGCTTCGACCTCGACCTCCGCCCCTCCGCCGAGCGCTTCGACCACCTCACCGGACTCCCCGTCGACATCCGGCCTGGTGTCGGAGGGCAACGGTGGCCCCGCCGGACCGCCCGCGGTGTCCGGCGGGGGGAGCGACGGCACCCTGGCTCGCACGGGTTCCGACGTCGGGACGGCACTCCTGGTCGCGCTCGTGCTCATGGTGGTCGGCGGAACGCTGGTGCTGCGATCGCGCCGGTTCTCGACCCGCTGATCCCGGGGCGCGACGCCACCCGCGGGTTGGTCAGGTTCGACTGGCGGCGCTGAGGACGGCGCGCAGGGACGCCGTGATGATGTTGGGGTGGGTGCCGATGCCCCAGCGGGTGAGGCCGTCGCCGCCCTTGGTCTCCACGTAGGCCACGGCGGTGGCGTCGGCGCCGGCGCCGAGGGAGTGCTCGTGGTAGTCGACCACGTCGATCTCGATGCCGAGCTCGGCCTGGATGGCGTGGACGAACGCGGCGATCGGTCCGTTGCCGGCGCCGCTCACCGTGACCGGCTCGCCGTCGACGAGGAGCTGGGCGGTGATCGACGCGTTGCCGTCGGCGTCGGTGGCCAGCTCGTTGGACCGCAGCTCGAGCCGCGGCGCCTCGGGGAGGTACGTGGCCTGGAACGCGTCCCACATGGCCGCCGGCGAGATCTCGGTGCCGGTGTCCTCGGCGATCGTCTGGATCGTCTTGGAGAACTCGATCTGCAGGCGCCGGGGGAGGGCGAAGCCGTGCTCCACCTCCATGATGTAGGCCACGCCGCCCTTGCCCGACTGGCTGTTGACCCGGATCACGGCCTCGTAGGTGCGGCCGACGTGGGCCGGGTCGATCGGCAGGTACGGCACACCCCACGTCTCGTAGTCCCGCCCCCGCCCGGCCGCCTCGGACTCGGCGTACAGGGCGCCGAAGCCCTTCTTGATGGCGTCCTGGTGCGAGCCGGAGAAGGCCGTGTAGACGAGGTCGCCGGCGTAGGGGTGGCGCTCGTGGACCGGCAGCCGGTTGCAGTACTCGGCCACGCGGCGGATGGCGTCGATGTCGCTGAAGTCGATCTTCGGGTCGACGCCCTGGCTGAACAGGTTGAGCCCGAGCGTGACCAGGTCGACGTTGCCGGTGCGCTCGCCGTTGCCGAACAGGCAGCCCTCCACCCGGTCTGCGCCGGCCAGGACGCCCAGCTCGGCGGCGGCGACCGCGCAGCCCCGGTCATTGTGCGGGTGGAGCGACAGGGTGATGGCGTCGCGGTTGCGCACCGTGCGCAGGAACCACTCGATCGTGTCGGCGTACAGGTTGGGCGTGTACATCTCCACGGTGGCCGGCAGGTTCATGATCAGCTTGCGCTCGGGCGTGGGCTCGATCACCTCGGCCACGGCGTCGCAGATCTCCACCGCGTACTCGACCTCGGTGCCGGTGTAGCTCTCGGGCGAGTACTCGTAGCGGACGATGGTGCCGGGCACCTCGTCCTCCAGCTTGCGGCAGAGCTTCGCGCCGTTGACGGCGATCTCGGTGATGCCGTCCTTGTCCAGCCCGAACACGACCTTGCGCTGCAGCGTGGAGGTGGAGTTGTAGAAGTGGACGATGGCCTCGCGAGCGCCGCGGATGCTCTCGTAGGTGCGCCGGATCAGGTCCTCGCGGCACTGCGTGAGCACCTGGATGGTGACGTCGTCGGGGATCAGGTCGTCCTCGATCAGCTGCCGCACGAAGTCGAAGTCGGTCTGGCTCGCCGAGGGGAACCCGACCTCGATCTCCTTGTAGCCCATGCCCACCAGGGTCTTGAACATCTTGAGCTTGCGAGCAGGATCCATCGGGTCGATGAGGGCCTGGTTGCCGTCGCGCAGGTCGACCGCGCACCACTGCGGCGCCGTCGTGAGCCGGTTGTCGGGCCAGGTGCGATCGCGCAGGTCGAGCGGCACGTAGGCCTCGTACTTCTCGAACGGCATGCGCTTGGGGGTGACGGGCTGCGGGGACATCGGCTCTCGCTCGCTTCGTGGGGTTCGGTATCAGGATGGCGGTCGGTGGGCGTCGGGCGGTGGACAGGGGCCCGAAAACGAAAGAAGCCCCTGGCCTTTCGGCGCAGGAGCGGTGGCACGTGCCGCGATGCGGCGGGGCACGTGCCTACATAAGGAGGAGCAGGGTGGTCGAACGCATCGGGACAATGCTCCACCTCCCGGGGCGGCGCTGTCAACCTCTGGCGTAGCTTGCGGCCATGGCCCCGACCGCCCCGACCCCGTCGACCGAGCCCTTCGAGGCCCCCGAACCGGCCGAGGCGCTGGCCCGCCTGGGGATGCCGATGGCCGACGCCATGCGCACCCAGCGCGCCGTGCGCCGCCTGCACCTCGAGCCCGTGTCGCACGACGTGCTGCTGCCGCTCCTCGAGCTCTCGCTCAAGGCGCCCACGAGCTCCAACACCCAGGACTGGGTGTACGTGGTGGTGGAGGACCGGGCCCAGAAGGCCCAGCTGGCGAAGCTGTACCGGAAGCTCTACCGGCTGTTCAACCCGATCGTGAGCCGCCAGGCCCGCAAGGACCCGAAGGAGCAGCGGGCCATCGCGCCGGGCCAGTGGCAGGCCGAGCACTTCGAGGACCTGCCGGTCTTCGTGATCCCCTGCTACAAGCGCAACATCAAGCACCGGCCGGTGGGACGCCCGCAGATCTCGGTGGCGTCGTTCTACGGCTCGGTCTACCCGGCGGTGCAGAACCTGCTGCTCGGCTGCCGGGCGGTGGGGCTCGGGGCGTCGCTGCAGACGCTGCCCATCTGGTACATCCCGACCGCGCGCCGCATCCTCGGCCTGCCACGGTCGATGAACCCGGTCTGCATCATCCCCATCGGCTGGGCGAAGGGCAACTACGGCCCCACCAAGCGCCGCCCCATCGGCGAGGTCGTCCACCTCGACCGCTACGGCAACCGGCCCTTCCTCGGCTGGACCTCGCCGACGACCGACTAGGGCGTCGCCACCCTCCGCGACGACCCGGCCCGATCCCTTCTTGTGCCCGCATTCGCCAGGACTGGCGAACCTGGGTGCGAGAACGGTCGGACCGCGCCGAGCTAGGCGGGCTGGAGCTCGTTGAGGGCGGCGACGTTGTCGGAGAGGATCAGCTTCTGCTCGGCGGCGGGGAGGTGGGCCACCTCGGCCACGTAGTCGAGCGGCTGGGGGAGGGCCTCGATGTGGGGCCAGTCGCTGCCGAAGATCACGCGGTCGGCGCCGACGGCGTGGATCACGTCGTCCACCTGGTCCTCCCAGAACGGGTTCATCCAGACGTGGCGGCGGAACGTCTCCACCGGGTCCTCGGGGAACCAGCCGTTCATCTTGCGGGCCACCACCCGGAGGCGCTCGAACATCCCGGGCAGGAACTTCGATCCGTTCTCCACCGACGCCACCCGCAGGTTGGGGAAGCGGTGGAAGAGGTTGTCGCAGATCAGCGACGACAACCAGTCCTCGACCGGTCGTTCGAGCTGGAGCATCCGGATGGGCTGGGGGACGCCGCCGAAGTCGGTGGTGAACCCGTCGGTGGCGTAGCCGTGGGACGTGTAGCCGCTGTCGCCGGCGTGGACCACGACCGTCACACCGGCCTCGTTGACCCGCGCCCAGAACGGGTCGAACCGGGCGTTGCCCGGGGAGAAGGGGCCGTCCACGGTGGTGGGCGCGGCCGGCCGGGTGACGATGGTGCGGGCGCCGCGGTCGAGCGCCCACTCGAGCTCGGCGCACGCCCAGTCGAGGTCGACCAGGGTGAGGTACGGCGCCGCGAAGATCCGATCCCGGTAGGCGAACCCCCAGTCCTCGTCCAACCAGCGGTTGAACGCGGTGAACAGGAGCTGCACGGCGCCGGGATCGTGCTTGAGCGGGTCCTCGTAGATCATCCCGAGCGTGGGGAACAGCCAGACCTTCTCCAGCCCGTGGGCGTCCATGGTGGCGAGGCGGGCGTCGCGGTCGCGGTACTCGGGGCGGATGGGCTCGTGGCGGCTGAGCAGCTCGAGCGGGTCGTCGCCGTTGGGGTTGCCGCGGAAGTAGTCGGCGAGCACACCGGGGTAGGCCACGGGGTCGAACGTGGCGTTCTTGACGCCGCGGAAGACCTGGCCGCCGAGCACCGGGTAGGACCGCCTGCCGATCTGCGCCCACTCGAACACCCGCGAGGCGTGGCGCGGGTCGAGGTGGCGGCTGAAGGCGTCGAGCGCCTCGTAGTAGTGGTTGTCGGCGTCGAACGGCCGGAAGCCGAGCGCGGGTTCGGGGTCGACCATGGCGGTCAGGCTAGAACGCGTTCCAGTCGCGGGCTCAGCCGGCCAGGAAGGCGACGGCGTCGGCCGAGAGGGTGTCGGGGTCCTGGAACGGTCCGAAGTGGTCGAGGTGGGCGTACCGGCGGCCCTCGCCGTGCGGGAGGGCGTCGGCCACGAGCGGGGCGAACGCCGCGGGACTCGGCCCCTGGTCCCGGGCGCCGTAGGCCACCACCACCGGCGTGGCCACCGCGCCCATGTCGCTGATGAGCGGCTTGCCGGTGCCCTCGAACACCCGGGCCTCGTGCTCGGGGGTGCAGGAGAGCGCGACGGTGCCGTCGGCCTGGTCGGTGAAGCCGTGCTCGACGTAGGCGTGGAGCGCGTCGGCGCGCCACGTGCCGAGCGGCGGTCGGCTCGCGTAGCGGGCGAGGGCCTCGGGCCGGCTCGGGAAGCCCGGGCGACGGCGGCGGGCGGCATCGGCCATCGGGTTGGCGCCTGGGCGGTCGAACCCCGGCGGCACGATGATCGGCTCGAACAGGAAGGCCCTCGTCACCGTGCCGGGTCGGCGCAGCTCGGCACCCATCAGGCACGCCCCGCCCATGGAGTGTCCGATCGCCGCCACCGGACCGCCGCCCAGCGCGTCGACAGCGGTCAGCACATCGTCGATCATCCCGGGCCAGGCGAGGTCCTCGTCGGCCGGCGTGGAGGAGCGGCCGTGGGCCCGGAAGTCGAGCGCCCACACGTGGAACGACGACCGCAGCCCGGCGGCCAGCGGGAGGTAGGCGCCGGCGCACATGCCCGTGGCATGGGCGATCAGGAGCGGGGGGCCGTCGCCGCCGAGGTCGTGGACCTCGAGCTCGACGCCGTCGGTGGAGGAGGCGCGCACGCCGACCGTGCTAGTCGGCGTCGAGCCGGGCCACCAAGGTCTTGGGCGCCACGTGGCGGTAGGCATCGGTGACGATCGCGGCCAGCTCGGCCCAGTCCGGCGCCCGGTCGAGGCGGACTCCCACCCAGCCGCGGTGGCCGACGTAGGGCGGCACGAAGAAGCGGTCGGGCTCGGTGTCCACCAACTCCGCCTGGGCGCCGGGCGGCGCCGCGCACCAGATGCCGAGGACGCCGTCGCCGTGGTGGTCGTCGAGGAACATCACGAAGCTCTTCCTGCCCCGCACGAAGAACGCGGGCGCCCCGTGGCTGAGTCGCTCCTCCACCTCGGGCAGGGCGAGGCACGCCTTGCGCACCTCGGCCAGGGCCCGGTCGTGCTGGCGTGCGGTGGCCACCGCTACGCGTCCCGCTCGTTGGCCAGGTAGGCGCCGACGGCGAGCACCACGGCGGTGACGAGGAAGAAGTAGACGCCCCCGGCGAGCACCGAGCGCAGCACCACCTCGCCGCCCGGGCCGTCTCCGCCCGAGTCGCGCATCGCCATCTGCACGCCGTTCGCGAACGGCAACCACGGGGCGGTGCGCGGGAAGAGGTTGACCAGGACGTTCTCGGCCACGAACGCCTCGCCGAGGAGGATGAGGATCCCGGCGATCGGTTGGCGCACGATCGCCCCCACCCCCAGGCCCATGGCGCTCCAGCCGGCGGCGAACAGCGGGATCGCCCAGGCGATGCGGCGGTCGGTGCCGTCGATCGAGAAGCCGTCGAGCATGAGCTGCCCGACGAGGAGGCAGGCGCCCACCATGAGGGCCGACATGGCCGCGCAGGCCACGGTGACCACCACGAACTTGGCCGTGAGCACCTTCCACCGGTTGGGCGCGGCGGCCAGCGTGGTGCGGATGGTGTTGAAGCGGTACTCCTGGCCGATCACCTGCACGCCGAGCGCGCCGAACAGGAACACCGCGAGGGCGACGCCGCCGGTGAGGTCGCCGAGCTGCTGCGACGCGACGGTGCCCGGATCGTCGACGTGGTGGGCGATGTCGCGCGCCTGGAGGACGGCGATGAGCACCACGAGCGCGCCGGCGACCGTGAGCAGCACCACGGTGGAGCGCACGCTGCGGAACTTCACGACCTCGGAGCGGATGAGGCCGATCACGAGCCGGCCCCGTGGTCGGGCTCGGGCTGGCCCTGGTACTCCACGGCCTCGGCGGTCACCTGGAGGAAGGCCTCCTCCAGGGAGCCCTGGCGGGGGCTGAGCTCGTGCAGCGTGGCGCCGAGGTGGGCGGCCAGCTCGCCGATGACCATCGAGCTGGGGCCGACCACGTCGATGCCGCCGTCGGCGGAGCGGGTGACCTCGGCCCCCGACGCCTCGAGCGCCGAGGCGATGGCGCCGACCTGCGGGCTGCGCACGGTCACCCAGGACCGGGCGGCCGCCCCCACGAACTCCCGCACCGGACCTTGGAAGATCATCTTTCCGCGCCCGATCACCACGAGGTCCTCGGCGATGAGGGCCATCTCCGACAGCAGGTGGCTCGACACGAAGATCGAGCGGCCCTCGGCGGCCAGGGCCCGCAGGAAGTCGCGCATCCACGAGATGCCCTCGGGGTCGAGGCCGTTGGCCGGCTCGTCGAAGATGAGGTTGCGCGGGTCGCCGAGCAGTGCGGCGGCCAGCCCGAGGCGCTGCTTCATGCCGAGCGAGAACCCGCCCACCCGCTTGCCCGCGACGTCGGACAGTCCCACGAGGCCGAGCACGTGGTCGACCCTCGACCTCGGCAGGCCGTTCGAGACCGCCAGCGCCCACAGGTGCTCCCGGGCCTTGCGGGTGGGGTGGACGTAGGACGCGTCGAGGAGCGCGCCCACCGTGCGCATCGGCTGGGCGAACGACGTCATCTTCTGGTTGTCGATCCGCACCGCGCCGCGGTCGGGCCGGTCGAGCGCCAGCAGCATGCGCATCGTGGTGGACTTGCCCGACCCGTTCGGCCCGAGGAACCCCGTGACGCGACCGTCGCCGACCTTGAAGCTCAGGCCGTCGACCGCAACCGTGGAGCCGTAGCGCTTGGTGAGGTTGCGAGCCTCGATCATCGTGGGTCTCCGAGGTGGCGGACGGGTCCCAACGGTACCCACGAGACCTCGCCCGACCGGTGCACCGGTGGGCCACCGCGCACCCCGTCGCCTGGTCCGATTCCCGCCAGCCGGTGGGGACGGACCGTCCTAGCGTGACGGCCATGGCAGCGACGATCGTGACCGACCACCGGCTCCGGGCCACCACGGCCTTCACCGTGGTGGCCAGCCCGGTGGGACCGCTGACCCTCGCCGGCAACCCCGAGGCCCTCACCACGATCTGGTTCGACGGAACCCCGCCGTCGGTGGCGTCGGGTGCGGCCGCCGAGGATCCCGGGCCGTTCCGGGCCGCGGCCGACCAGCTCGAGGCGTACTTCGCCGGCGACCGCCACGAGTTCGACCTGGTGCTCGCGCCCACCGGCACCGACTTCCAGGTGTCGGTCTGGCAGGCCCTGCTGGAGATCCCCTACGGCGAGACCCGCAGCTACGGCCAGCTGGCCGCGCACCTCGGCTCACCCGGCGCGAGCCGGGCCGTGGGCCTCGCCAACGGCCGCAACCCGCTGGCCATCGTGGTCCCGTGCCACCGCGTGATCGGCGCCGACGGCACGCTCACCGGCTACGCCGGCGGGATGGACCGCAAGCGCCTCCTGCTCGACCTCGAGGCCGGGGTGGGGTCGCTGCTGTGAGTTGGTCCGTCCCCCCGCCGAGTCGGTCCGGAGGTTCAGCGTTGGCTCAGCCGCCATCGGCGGTGGCGGGCTCGTCCTCGGGCGGCACGTCGGGCAGGCCCAGCTCGTCGCGGTACCCGTGGCCCACGGCCAGCACCTGCGACGCGTACGGCAGCGAGTTGTTGTAGCTCAGCAGGGCGCTGCGGTACTGCGCGTCGGTCGTGAGGTCACCTCGTCCCCGGCACAGCAGCCGACCGGCGGCGTCCGCGGCGTCGTACAGGTTGTGGGGCGTCGCCACGCCGTCGTCGTTGGCGTCGTCGGCGAAGAAGCCCCACGTGCCCGGGAGGAACTGCATCGGTCCCACCGCGCGGTCCCAGGTGGCGTCCCGGTCGAGCCGCCCGCCGTCGCTGTCGGGGATCGCCACGGTGCCGGGCCGTCCGTCGAGGGGGATGCCCAGGATGTCCACCGTGGTGGCGCCGTCGGCCAGCACCCGGCTTCCCTGGGCGGTGCCGTGGCGGGTCTCCACGTGGCCCACCCCCGCCACCACCCACCACGGCAGCCGGCAGGGGGCGAGCTGTGACGCCCGCCAGTAGGCGTGCAGCGCCACCAGGGTCATGTCGGTGCCGGTGACCTGGGCGGTGAGCCGAGCCTCCCGCCAGTCGTCGCGACGCTCGGTGCGGGTCCGGTCGGCGGCGGCGAGCGCGTCCCATCGTTCGGCGGTCGCCTCCTCGGCGGCTCGCTGAGCCCGGTCGGCCTCGGCCTGGGCGGTGCGGGCGCGCTGGAGCGACCGCGCCCGCTCTCGCTGCACCCGCTCGGCTCGGCGCAGCCGCTGCTCCTGCGCCTGCGAGGCGGCCCGTGCCCTCCGCCAGGTGGCGGCCTTGGCGTCGACGATGGCCGTCTGCTCGTCGACGAGGCGGGAGCGGATGGCGGCGCGTCGGTTGCCCACCGACATCTGCTCGAAGGTGCCGAGGCCCTGGAAGCGGTCTTCGGGGGCCGACGCGAAGACGGCAGCGGCCACGGTGCGCAGCTGCGCCTGCTCGTCGGCCAGGGCGGCCTGGCGACGGTCGGTCACGGCCTGGAGGTCGGCGAAGCGACGGGCCTGGACGTCCACGGCTCGGTCGGCCTCGGCCAGCCGGCCCTCCGCCGTCGCCACCGCGGTCGCGGTTCGGGCGGAGCGGTCTGTGGCCCCTTGGCGGATGGCCTCGGCGATCAGCCAGTCCGCGGTGGTGGCCTCCTTCACCGCGCGGGCCTCCTCGAGTCGATCGGCAGCGCGTTCGATGGTGCGATCGGTGCGCACCTCCACGTCGTCCAGCACGGGGTCGGGTGGCTCGGGAGCGGGCAGCCCGGCGACGCCGGTCGAAGGCGGGGCGGGAGGGGCCGGCTCGGGGGCGGCCTCGGCGAGGGCGGGCACCAGCACCGCTGCGCCCAGCGCGACGGTCAGTAGCCGCGCGCGGCCCGACGTGCACCCCCTCGCAGCCACGGGTCGCCACGCTACCGGAGCACGATCCGGCGCCGGTCGCTCCGCGTCGGCCGCGGCAGCCGCCCGGGCGGGGTTCGCTAGGGTTCGCCGCCATGTCGACCTCCAGCGCTCGTCGCGCCGCGTTCGTGATCCTCGCTGCCAGCCTGCTGCTGGCGGCGTGCGGCAGCTCGGACACCCTCGAGGGCACGGTGGTGAAGGACGGCATCGGCTGCAAGGTCACCCAGGTCGACCGCCGCACCGATGCGCCCACGATCACGAAGCTGTCGAAGGACCCCAAAGACGTCACCAAGAAGGACATCGACAAGGGCAAGGGCTGCGCGAGCGACTCCGAGACGTTCCTCACCCTCGATCTGGTCGGGGCCACCGCGCTCGACGGCAAGACCTTCGTCGACACCTTCGAGGGCGGGCGGCCCGTCACCGCCCGGCTCAACGCCGGCCAGCTGCTGCCGGGCCTCGAGACGGGTCTCGAGGGCATGAAGGTGGGGGGTCGGCGCACCATAGCCATCCCCGCGGAGCTCGCCTACGGCTCGGGCGGCAGCCCGGAGCAGGGCGTGGGTGCGGACAAGAGCCTGATCTTCGTGGTCGACCTCGTGGCGGTTACCTCGTCGCCGCTCTACTGCAACGCCGCGCAGGCGATCCCGGCCGGACCCGAGGGATCCGGCAAGCCCACCACCGTCGAGATGCCCGTCGAGGCCCCCACCGACAAGACCACCACCAAGGTGCTCACGCCCGGCACCGGCGCCGAGGTCACCGAGAAGGACTACGTGACCGTCCACTACCTCGGCGTCTCGTGCTCGTCGGGTCAGCAGTTCGACTCGTCCTGGGACAGCGGCTCGGCCTTCACCGCGGCCCTGAAGGGCGCCAACGACCCGACCCGCTCGGTCATCCCGGGCTGGACCGACGGCCTGGTGGGCCAGAAGGTCGGTTCGCTCGTGCAGCTCGAGATCCCCGCCGACGACGCCTACGGCGCCCAGGGCCAGGGCTCGATCGCTCCGAACGACCCCCTGGTGTTCGTCATCCAGATCATCTCGGCCTCTCCCGAGGCGCCGGTGGAGACCACCACCACCCTGCCGGGCGGCGACGCCAGCACCACGTCGGTGCCCGAGGCCACCACGACCAGCGCTCCCTGACCGGTCCGTTGTGACCGATGACCGGGGCGGCACGTTGAGCGCCACCCGGCGCGTGGCCTAACCTGGGTCCTCACCGTCGCCGCCCTCCTCGGAGCCACCGTGTCCCTCCTCCTGTACCGCCTCGGACGCTTCGCGGCCCGACGGCGGTGGCGCGTGCTCGGAGCGTGGCTCCTGGCGCTGGTCCTGCTGACCACCCTCGGCCGGTCGCTCGGCGGCGAGCCGGTCGACGACTTCAACGTCCCGGGCACCGAGAGCCAGGCCGGCCGGGACCTGCTCGAGGCGGGCATGCCGGGGGAGGGGAGCCGAGCCCAGGTCGTGTTCCGCGCGCCGGGCGGTGCCGCGGTGACCGATCCGGAGGTGGCCGCGGAGCTCGCCGCCTACCTCGACGGCGTGGCCGGCCAGCCCGGGGTCACCGAGGTGGGCCCCGTGATCCCGTCCACGCTCGAGCCCGACATCGGGTTCGCGTTCGTGACCTACGGCGGCACGCCCGGCGACATCGGCGTGGCGCCCGGGGAGCGCCTCGTGGCGTCGGCCTCGGACCTGCGCGGCCGGGGCTACACCGTGGAGTTCGGCGGTGAGATCCAGTACGGCGACCAGGAGATCGGCGGCAGCAGCGAGATCATCGGGCTCGGCGTCGCCATCATCGTGCTGCTCGTGGCCTTCGGGTCGGTGGTGGCCATGGGGCTGCCGCTCGGCACCGCCCTCATCGGCCTCGGCACCGGCCTGGCGCTGATCTCGATCGGGGAGGCGTTCCTCAACGTCCCCACCGTGGCGCCCACGCTCGCCACCATGATCGGCCTCGGCGTGGGGATCGACTACGCGCTCTTCATCGTCACCCGTCACCGGGAGCACCTCCACCAGGGCATGACGGTGGAGGAGTCGGCCGGGCGGTCCATCGCCACCGCCGGCCAGGCGGTGGTGTTCGCCGGCATCACGGTGGTGATCGCCATCTGCGGCCTGCAGTTCGTCGGGATCCCGTCGGTGGCCCTCATGGGCTACGCCATCGCGGTCACCGTGGCGGTGGCCGTGCTCGCCGCCATCACCCTGCTCCCCGCCCTGCTCGGCTTCGCCGGTCGGGCGATCGACAAGTTGCGGGTGCCCGGGGTGAAGGTGGCGGCGGCCGGCGGCCACCACACCTACGCCTCGCGCTGGTCCCGCCACGTGAGCGCCCACCCGTGGCGCTACCTCCTCGGGAGCTCGCTGCTGCTCGGCGCGCTGATCGTGCCCTTCTTCTCGATCCGCCTGGGCCAGACCGACGCCGGCAACGACCCCGAGGGCTCCACCACCCGTGCGTCCTACGACCTGCTGGCCGAGGGCTTCGGCCCCGGCTTCAACGGCCCCCTCGCCGTGGTGGTCACCGCCGGGCCCGGGCAGACCCCCGCCCAGCTGGCGGCCGCCCTGCCGGCCCTGTCGGAGGCCATCGCCGCCGATCCGGCCGTGGCGTTCGTGAGCCCCGAACCGCAGATCAGCGAGTCGGGCACCACCGCCCTGCTCACCGCCTTCGCCACCAGCGCGCCCCAGGACGCCGAGACCCAGGAGCTGGTGCACCGCCTGCGCACCGACGTCCTGCCCGACGCAGTGGCCGACGCCGGGGTGGACCGCGCCCTCGTCACCGGCTCCACCGCCTTCTTCATCGACATCTCCGACAAGATCACCGGCCGGCTGCCCATGTTCATCGGGGCCGTGCTGGTGATGTCGTTCCTGCTGCTGATGATGGTGTTCCGGTCGGTGCTCGTGCCCCTCAAGGCCGCCCTCATGAACCTGCTCGGCATCGGCGCCGCCTACGGCGTGATCGTGGCCGTCTTCCAGTGGGAGTGGGGCGGCGCCTGGCTCGGGGTCGACCAGTCGCTGCCGATCATCAGCTTCCTGCCGATGTTCATGTTCGCCATCCTCTTCGGCCTGTCCATGGACTACGAGGTCTTCCTCATGTCCCGCGTGCGCGAGGAGTACCTGCGCACCGGCGACAACACCGCCAGCGTCAGCGCCGGCATCAGCCACACCGCCCGGGTGATCACCGCCGCCGCCATCATCATGGTGAGCGTGTTCGGGTCGTTCGCGTTCGGCGACGACCCCACCGTGAAGATGTTCGGCATCGGGCTGGCCACGGCGATCCTGCTCGACGCCACCGTCATCCGCATGGTGCTCGTGCCCGCCAGCATGCGCCTGCTCGGCGACCGCAACTGGTGGCTCCCCGAGTGGCTCGATCGCATCCTGCCCAACCTCGACCTCGAGGGCGAGGGCGGCCTGCCCGAGCCCGAGTACGAGGCGGGCCACGGAGGCCTGGGTGCCGTCGCCGGCACCGCCGATGCCGACCCCGAGCCCGACCCCGAGCCGGTGGGCGCCCGCTGAGCGCACGCCGGGGCGCCGCCGGAGGCGCTCGGTAGGGTGGATCGGACATGACCTCCGCGATGCTCGCCCAGGCCGTCGACCCCGAAGCCGTTCGGAGGCTGGAGGCCTGCGGACCCGATCCGGGCGTGGCCTGCCGCTGGGTGGCCGACGCCACCAACAGCGTCGGCTTGGCCAAGGTGGCCGACTGGCTCACCGGCACGCCGCTCCAGATCGTCCTCGTGCTGCTCGGCGCGTCGGTGCTGAACCGGATCGTCCGTCGGGTGATCCGCCGCTTCGCCCAGCGCATCGAGGGATCCCACGAACCGGGCGGTCGCCTGCACCGCCTGCGGGACCGCACCCCGTCGCTCCTGCTCTCCACCGGCGAGGTCAACCTGCGCTCGGCCGCTCGCGCCCAGACGATCGCCCTGGTCCTGCGGAGCATCACGAGCAGCGTGATCTGGGGCTTCGCCTCGATCTACGTGCTCGGTGCCCTCGGCCTCGACCTGGGGCCGTTGCTCGCCACCGCCGGGGTCGCCGGCGTGGCGCTCGGCTTCGGTGCCCAGAGCCTCGTGCGCGACTTCCTCTCGGGCATGTTCCTGCTCATCGAGGACCAGTACGGCGTGGGCGACGTGGTCGACCTGGGCGAGGCCTCGGGGGTCGTCGAGCAGGTCACCCTGCGCAGCACCCGGTTGCGGGACCAGAACGGCACGGTGTGGCACGTGCCCAACGGGCAGATCCTGCGGGTGGGCAACAAGTCGCAGCAGTGGGCGCGGGCCGTGCTCGACGTGGCGGTGGCCCCGAACGCCGACCTCGAGGCGGCCGCCGCGGTGATCGGTCGGGCCGCCGAGGCGGTGTGGGACCTCCCCGAGGCCAAGCCCGACGTGCTCGACCGGCCGGAGGTGCTGGGGCTCGAGTACCTGGGCCCCGACGCCGCCACGATCCGGGTGCAGGGCAAGACCCGTCCCGGTGGCCAGTGGCGGGTGAGCCGCCTGCTCCGGGTGCGCATCGCCGAGGCGCTGTCGGAGGCGGGGATCGACCTCCCGCCGTCGAACTACATCCGGCCCGGCACGTCGCCCGCCCGCTGAGCCGCCCGGGTGGCGCCGGCCCGGCGGCGTGGGCGAAGCTTGGCCCATGGCTGCTGGTCACGACGCCCACGACGATCACGGACACGATGCCCACGGGCACGACGACCACGGTCACGGCGGCCACGACGACCACGGGCACGACCACCCGGAGCCCACCGGCGATGCCTGGGTGGTCCCGCCGATCGCCATCGGCCTGGTGATCGGGATCGTGCTCGTGGTGATCTTCGGCCTCGAGTCCGGCGCCGCCGCCTTCGTCCACTAGATCCGGTTCGG
>JAHBSN010000059.1 GCA_019639095.1 Actinomycetota bacterium | reverse complement strand
CGATCGGCGTCGAGAACTACCTGGCGCAGCAGCTCGACGACTGACCGGACCACAACCCGGCCCCGTCGGCCTCCTCAGCCCGGCGAGGGCCGCCGCGGTGGGCGCGGGATGAAGGTGCTGGTGCGCTGCACGTAGTCGACGTAGCCGGGCCGGCGCGAGGCGATGGTCTTCTCGAGCATCGCCACGCCCGACACCCGCAGGAGGAGCACCGACATCACCACCGGGCCCACGATCCCCCACCGCGCCGGCGCCGCCTCGGCCGCCACCAGGAAGATCCCCCACCACACGCAGAAGTCACCGAAGTAGTTCGGATGGCGGGTGTAGCGCCACAACCCGCGGTCGAGGACCTGTCCGGCGCTGGCGGGGTCGCGCTTGAAGCGGGCCAGCTGCGCGTCGCCCACGGCCTCGAAGACCAGGCCCACGAGCCACAGCACCACGCCGGCCGCGGCGAGCGGGCCGAGCTCGGCCGGCTCGGCCGCGCCGGCGGCGAGCTGCACCGGCAACGACACGACCCAGACCAACGCGCCCTGCAGCCCGAAGACCACCACCAGGCTGATCAACCCGAACCGGGCACCATGGTGGCGACGCATGGCCTGGTACCGGTAGTCCTCGCCGTGGCCCAGGTTCCGCCACGCGAGGTACGTGGCCAGGCGCACGCCCCAGATGGCCACCAGGCCGAGCAGCAGGATCCGGCGATCAGACGCGCCCTGGCCCACGAGGGCCGACACCGTGGCCACCGCCACGAAGCTTGGCCCCCACGCGATGTCGACGATGCTCGCGTCGTGCACAAGCAGGCTCACGACCCAGGTGCCCACCATCAGCACGGCCAGCACCGCGGCCGACCACGCCAGCACCACTAGCGGGCCGCTCCCGAGCCCGGCCGTGGGTCGAACGCCGAGGTCACGACAGGCGCAGCTCCGCCGGGGCGCCGGCGGGCACGGCCGGGGCACGCGGCGGCACCGGCGACAGGCGCTCGTAGGCCTCCCCGAGCGGGGGCCGAGCGTCGGCCTCGCCCTTGTTGGGCCAGTAGCTCATGGCCCGCTCGGTCATGGCCGTGATGGTGAGCGACGGGTTCACGCCGAGGTTGGCCGAGACCGCCGACCCGTCGGCCACCGACAGGCCGGCGTAGCCGTAGACCCGCTGGTACGGATCGAGGACCCCACTGCGCGGGCTGTCGCCGATGGGGCAGCCACCGAGGATGTGCGCCGTGGTGGGCGCATCGAGGATGGTCTCGTTCCACGCGCCCCACGGGTCGCCGTCGAGCATCTCGGCCACCGAGCGGGCGGCGTCGTTGGCCACCGGCAGGTAGGTCGGGTTCGGCTCGCCCTCCCCCGGCCGGCTCACCAGCACGCCGAGCTTGGGATGGCGACGCAGGGCGATGCTGTTGTCTCGGCTCTGCATCACGAGCAGCACGATCGAGCGCTCCGACCACCGCTTCACCGACAGCGACCGGGCGAACTGCGCCGGGTGGCGGACGATGGTGCGCAGGAAGCGCGAGCGCCGCGACCGCGTCCCGCCGCCGTCGACGAGCATCGTGGACAGCAGGCCCATGGCGTTGGAGCCGGGCGGGTAGCGGCACGGCTCGATGTGGGTGATGTCGTCGGGGTGGATGGACGACGTGATGGCCACGCCCTCGGTGAGCTCGGGCATCGCCACCTTGGCCGAGGCGCCCACGATCGCCTCGCTGTTGGTGCGGACGACGTCGCCCAACCGATCCGACAGGTCGGGCAGCCGGCCTTCGTCGCGCAGCTTCAGGAGCAGCTTGACGGTGCCGAGCACCCCGGCCGACAGCACCACGCGCTCGGCGGTGTAGGTGCGGACCCGTCGGCGGGCCCAGGCGCCCGGACGGCTGGTGGTGACCCGCCAGCCGCCACCGGGTAGCGGCTGGAGGTCGGTGACCTGGGTGTCGGGGTGCACCTTGGCGCCGTTCTTCTCGGCCAGGTACAGGTAGTTGCGATCCAGGGTGTTCTTGGCGCCGACCTTGCACCCCACCATGCAGCTGCCGCAGTGCGTGCACCCCACCTTGTCGGGGCCCTCGCCGCCGAAGTACGGGTCCGGCACGCGCTCCCCCGGCTTGCCGAACCACACGCCCACCGGGGTGCGGTGGTAGGTGTCGGCCACGCCGAGCTCGTCGGCGAGGCGGTGCATGTACTCGTCGGCGGGGGTGTCGGCCGGGACCTCGTTGACCCCGAGCATCCGCTTGGCCTGGTCGTAGTAGGGGGCCAGCTCGGCCCGCCAGTCGGTGATGTGACCCCACTGCGGGTCGACGTAGAACGGGGCGAGGGGCTCGTAGAGCGTGTTGGCGTAGACCAGCGACCCGCCGCCCACGCCGGCGCCGGACAGCACGGCCACGTCCTTGAGCGGGGTGATGCGCTGGATGCCCCGCATCCCGAGGGCGGGCGCCCACAGGAACCGCCGGAGCTGCCAGCTGGTCTTCGGGAGCGACGTTCGGTCGAACCGCCGACCGGCCTCGAGCACGCCGACCCGGTAGCCCTTCTCGGTGGCTCGCAGGGCGGTGACGCTGCCGCCGAAGCCCGAACCCACCACCAGCACGTCGTAGTCGAAGTCCTTCATCGCCAGCATCGTCGCATGCGGGACCGACCCGGGGCACGGTGGCCTCCGATCAGCGCGGCCGCGAGGTCAGGGTGTGGGGTCGTCGGGCCCGCCGCCCGGCGCCGGGAGCGCGGGCGGGATCACGAGCGATGGCTTGACCGTGGTGCCCCGGAACGGCTCGTAGACGGCGAGCAGCTCCCCCTCGGGCCCGAGGACGGCCCAGGGACCCTCGCCCTCGACGCCGAGCGTGGCCGCCTCGAGCACCTTCCCGACCGCCACCGCAGCCGCCACCTCCGGATCCACCGTGGCGGCGGCGAGGTGGCGCACGGCCTCCACCATGGGGCGAACCCGGTCGGGCGAGACGGCCTCGAGGGCCACGGCGTCGGCGAGGGTGAACGGCCCCACAGCCGTACGGCGGAGGTTGCGCAGGTGGGCGCCGCCGCCGAGGGCGTGGCCGAGGTCGGCGGCCAGGGTGCGCACGTAGGTGCCCGACGAGCAGGTGACCGCCACCGTGTACACGCCCGGCTCGCCGGGCGGACCCGGGGTGACGTCGAACCGGTGGACCGTGACCGGGCGCGGCGCCCGCTCGACCTCGATCCCCTGGCGGGCCAGCTCGTGGAGCCGCCGGCCGTCCACCTTCACCGCCGAGACCATGGGCGGCACCTGCTCGATGTCGCCGACGAAGCGCTGCGCCGCCGCCACCACGTCGGCCAGGACGACGCCGTCCATGTCGTGGGTGGCGGTGACCTCGCCGGCGGCGTCGAGCGTGGAGGTCTCGGTGCCGAGCACCACCTCTCCCACGTAGGACTTGCCGAGCGGCGACAGGAAGCGCAGCAGCTTGGTGGCCCGCCCCACTCCGAGCAGCAGGACGCCCGTGGCGTCGGGGTCGAGCGTGCCGGCGTGGCCGACCTTGCGGGTGCCGAGCAGGCCGCGGCTCTTCGCCACCACGTCGTGGCTCGTCCAGCCCGCCGGCTTGTCGACCACCACCAGGCCGTCGGGGCCGTGGTGCTCCCGAGCGCGGCGCGCCATCAGCCGCCCACCGTGCGCCTGGTCACCGCGCGTCGGGCGGGTCGATCGATTCCACCGGCGGGACGGGAGGCTCGGCGCTGAGCCCGCGCAGGACCTCCTCGATGCGCAGCGCGTCGCGCAGCACGCCGTCGGGCTCGAAGCGCAGCTCGGGGGTGCGCTTGAGCTGCGTCTGGCGCCCGACGGCCGACTGCAGCCGCGTGCGGAGTGCGGCGAACGCCTCGGCGATCTCCTCGTCGGCGTCGTCGCCCCGGGAGTGGTCGTAGTAGACGGCGGCCCGCCCGAGGTCGCTGTCGACCACCACGGCGGTGAGGGTGACCAGCTCCAGCCGCTCGTCGTCGATCCGCTCCAGCTCGTCGGCGAGGATCTCGCGCACCAGCGTGTTGAGCCGTGCCGTGCGGGGGTAGTCCCGGGCGGTAGGTCGCTTCTTCATGGTCGGTCCTCCTCGTCGTCGAGCCAACGCCGCCAGGCGTCGACCACCTCCACCTCCGGGAACGACCACACGAACCGCTCGACGGCGTCGAGCACCTCACGGGCCTGGGCCTCGGTGGAGGCCACGGTGGCGAAGGCCAGCTCGGCCCGCCGGTGGTGGTCCTGGTGGTCGACCTCCGACACCGCCACCCGCATCCGGCGGCGGGCGCCCTCGAGGATCGGCGTGATCGTGGCCCGCTTCTCCTTCAGCGAGGCCGGGAGCGGGAGGTGGAGGTCGACGACGAGCACACTGGCGAACACGGCCTGCCAACCCTACCGACCCGTCGCCGCCGCCCGGCCACCGGTATCAGCGGGCGACGTAGGCCTCCACCGCCGCCGTGTCGAGCCGACCGGTCTCGCCCGCCCGCCAGTGCCGACGGCACAGCAGCTCGTAGGAGATGGTGGACTCCGAGGCGACGTCGCCCACCATCACCACGTCGCCGTCGTAGACCTGGACCCCGTCGAGCAGGCGGGCGTTGTGGGTGGCGCGGCTCCCGCACCAGCAGCGGGCCTCCACCTGCAGCTCGGTGCGCTCGTCGGCCACCTCGAGCAGTCGGGCCGTGCCCTCGAACAGCTTCCCCCGGAAGTCGGTGAGCAGGCCCAGGGCGTGGACGTCGGCCCCGAGCTCGTCGACCACCCGGGCCAGCTGGTCGACCTGGGCCGGGGTGTAGAACTGCGCCTCGTCGCACACGAGGTACGACAGGCCGCCGTGGTGCTCCGCGTAGGTGGTGGCCAGCTCGTGCAGGTCGAGCTTGGGTCCCACGTCCACCGCGTCGGCCGAGACGCCGAGGCGACTCGACACGCGCGCGCCCTCGCGGTCGAGCCGCGTGCACAGCAACCCGCGCAGCCCTCGTGACGACAGGTTGTGGTGGATCTGCAGGGCGAGCGTGGACTTGCCCGAGCCCATCGTGCCGAACGAGAACCGCAGCGTGGCCATGCGGGGAAACTACACGGGTGCAAGTCGCCGTGCTGGCGACCCGACCGGTCAGCTCCGCGGGACCTCGCGCTCCTCGAAGGTCTCGATGATGTCGCCCGGCTTGAGGTCCTGGAAGTCGGTGAGGCCGATGCCGCACTCGAAGCCCTGGCGCACCTCGCGGACGTCGTCCTTGAAGCGCTTGAGGGAGGCGATGGCGCCCTTCCAGATGATGGTGCCCTCCCGCAGGAAGCGGACCTTGGACCCCCGGGTGATCTCGCCGTTGGTGACGAAGCAGCCGGCGATCTTGCCGACGCGGGGCACGGTGAAGATCTCCCGGACCTCGGCGTCGCCGGTGACGACCTCCTCCACCACCGGGGCGAGCATGCCCACCATGGCGTTCTCGATGTCCTCGAGCAGGTGGTAGATCACCTCGTAGGTCCGGATCTCCACCTTCTCGGCCTCGGCGAACTCGCGCACCTGGCGCTCGGGACGCACGTTGAAGCCGATGATCGTGGCGTTCGACGCCATGGCCAGCTCGATGTCGCTCTTGAGGATGCCGCCCACGCCCGTGCGGACGAACGACAGCTTCACCTCCTCGCGCTCGAGGCGCTTCAGGCTCTGGGTGACCGCCTCGAGCGAGCCGGTCACGTCGGCCTTGATGATCAGGTTGAGGGTGGCGACCTCGCCGGCCTGGATCTGGCTGAAGATGTCCTCGAGCTTGGCGCCGCCGTGGACCGCCGACGCCGAGCCGGAGATGTTCGCGAGGCGGTGGTAGTGCTCGCGCTGGTCGCTCACCTTGGCGGCGGTGCGCTCGTCTCGGGCGACCACGAAGTCGTCGCCGGCCTCGGCGACGTCGGACAGGCCCAGGACCTGCACCGGCATCGACGGCCCGGCCTCCTTGATCTGCTGGCCCTGGTCGTTGATGAGCGCCCGGACCCGGCCCCAGGCGGCGCCGGCCACGAGGGGGTCGCCCACCTTGAGGGTGCCGCGCTGCACCAGCACGGTGGCCACGGGACCCCGCCCGGCGTCGAGCTTGGCCTCGAGCACCACGCCCTTGGCCCGCCCGCTCGGGTTGGCCCGCAGGTCCTCGAGCTCGGCCACCACGAGCAGGTTCTCGAGCAGGTCGTCGATGCCGATCTCCTGGAGGGCGGAGATCATGCACACGATCGTGTCGCCCCCCCAGGACTCGGGGACGAGGCCGCGCTCGGCGAGCTGGGCCAGGACGCGATCGGGGTCGGCGTTCTCGCGATCGATCTTGTTGACGGCCACCACGATCGGCACGTCGGCCGCTCGGGCGTGGTCGATGGCCTCGATGGTCTGGGGCATCACGCCATCGTCGGCCGCCACCACCAGCACCACGATGTCGGTGGCGTCGGCGCCGCGGGCCCGCATGGCGGTGAACGCCTCGTGGCCCGGGGTGTCGATGAAGGTGATGGGGCGACCGTCCTTGACCACCTGGTAGGCGCCGATGTGCTGGGTGATGCCACCCGCCTCGCCGGCCACCACGTTGGCGTTGCGGATCCGGTCGAGCAGCTTGGTCTTGCCGTGGTCGACGTGGCCCATCACGGTGATGACGGGTGCTCGGGTGACCGAGGCCTCGTCGTCCTCGTCGTCGTTGAGCTCGTCGACGCCGAGCACCTTCTGGAGCTCGACCTCCTGCTCCTCGCCGGGGTCGACGAGGCGGATCTCCGCGCCGATCTCGGCGGCGAAGAGGTCGATCATGTCGTCGGACAGCGACTGGGTGGCCGTGACCATCTCGCCCTGCTGCATGAGGAAGCGGACGACGTCGGCCGCCGTGCGGTTCAGCTTGGGACCGAGCTCCTGGGGCGTGGACGCCCGCTCCACGACGATCTCGCCCTCGGGCACCGGCGAGTTGTCCGGCGTGTAGGACGGCATGTCCATGGGCTGGAGCTCTTCGCGGTTGCGACGGCGACGCCCCTTGCGACGCGGGGGCCGACGGCCGGCCGGGCCGCCGGGACGACCGCCCGGGCCACCGCCGGGGCCGCCACCGGGTTCACCGGGGCCGCCGGGACGGCTCGGGCCGACGCCGCCGGGCACGCGGTGCGGGGCCGCCCATGGGACGGTTGCCGCCGGGGCGGCTGGCGCCTCTGGGAGGGCCGGTGCGAGCACCGGGACCACCGGGGCCGGCCGGACGTTGCGGCGGCCACCGAGCCCGGGCGGAGGATGGGCTTGCCGGTGAGCGAACGAGGCGGCGGGGCGGCGGGATCAGCTTGCCGGAGGCCGAGCGTGGGCGGACCGGCAGGCGAGGCCGGAGCCGGCGCTGGGCGGAGCGGCCGATGCCGCCGGCGCCTGCGGGGCGGCGTGGGCGAGGCGTGGGGCGGTCGCCGGGGCCGCGGCGAGGCCGGTGCCGCCGGAGCGGCGCGCCCTCACGCTTGGGGGCGGCGCGGCGGCGCCGCGGCGCCGCTGGAGCGCATGACGGGCCGTGAGGGCGCAGCCGCAGGCGGCGGGGAGGCGGCGCCGGCGATTCGCCGCGGGGCCTCGGCGGCGGGCTCGGCCGGTGCCCGGGGCGGCGGTGCCTCCAAGAGGCCGGGGCCGGGGCCCGGTGGCGGGCGGGGCGCCTTCTGGTCGCCGCCTTCTTGGGCGTGGCCTTCTGGCGGGCGCCGGCTCCCGGCCGCTCGTCGCTGGATCAGGCCTCACGCTCGGCCTTGCGGCGGACCCGGTCGGCCTGAGCGTCCTCGATGCTCGACGAGTGCGTCTTGACCCCGATGCCGAGGGCCAGCGACAGGTCGAGGGTCTCCTTGTTGGTGAGACCGAGCTCCTTGGCGAGCTCGTGGACGCGGATCTTTGCTGCCAACGTGGGTTCGCCAGCCCTTCCTTGTACTCAAACAGATGCGGCGGTGCGCCCGGGGCGGCCGGGCACGGCTCTCTAGTCTCGCGCAGCCGGTGGCCCGGACACGAAGTTGCGACCGAGGTCACCCGGCCCTCCTGCCAGGTCGCTGCGCAGGGCGGCGACATCGGCGGGGCGGATCGGAGACCGGAAGGCCCGGGCGAAGCCCCCCTTGCGGAGGGCCAGCTCGAAGCACTCGGGGGAGCCCGGGCAGAGCCAGGCACCCCGTCCGGGCAGTGTACGCCCCACCTGCAGGGAACCGCCCTCGATTCGGGCGATCCGGACGAGATCGGCCGCCGGGGCGACCCGACGGCACCCCACGCAGGTGCGCTGCGGCGCCGATCGGGCGCTAGGCGTCGGCTTCCTCCGCCGGTGCAGCCGGAGCCTCGGCCCCGGCATCGGGGTCGACCACGTCGCCCTCGGGGAGCAGGTCGACCTCGGCCGCGGTCTCGGCATCGACGTCGGCGTCGAGCTCGGCCACGGGCACCTCGCCCGCCTCGATCTCGCCCGAGGCCTGCTCACCGGCGTCGAGCTCGGCGACGACCTCGCCGGCGCCGGCGCCGGCGTCACCGTCGCCCTCGGCCGGGGCTGCCTCCGCCGGATCGCCGGCCGCCCACGCCTCCGCCGACACGGCCTCGCCGCCGTCGGCTGGGACCCAGACCTGCTCGCCGGACTCCGGGTCGATGACCCACTCGCCCTGGGCCCACTCGTCGGTGCGGTAGGCCTCCTCCTCGGCGAGCTGGGTCTCGCTCTTGATGTCGACCCGCCACCCGGTGAGCCGGGCCGCGAGTCGGGCGTTCTGGCCCTCCTTGCCGATCGCCAGCGACAGCTGGTAGTCGGGCACGATCACCTCGGCGGTGCCGGTGTCCTCGTGGATCCGCACCTCCTTCACCTTGGCCGGCTGGAGGGCCTTGGCCACGAAGTCGGGCAGGTCCTCGGAGAAGGGGACGATGTCGATCTTCTCGCCCCGCAGCTCGTTGACCACCATGCGCACGCGGGCGCCGCGAGCGCCCACGCAGGCGCCCACGGGGTCGACGTTCTGGTCGTTCGACCACACGGCGATCTTGGTGCGGTGCCCGGGCTCGCGGGCGCAGGCCTTGATCTCGACGATGCCGTCGGCGATCTCGGGGACCTCGAGCTCGAAGAGGCGCTTGATGAGGCCCGGGTGGGTGCGGCTGACCACGATCTGCGGGCCCTTGGAGGTCTTGCGGACCTCGACGATGTAGGCCTTGAGCCGGCTGTTGGGCTCGGGCCGCTCGTAGGGCACCTGCTCGGCCTGGGGCAGCAGCGCCTCCACCCGACCGAGGTCCAGCAGCGTGTAGCGGGCGTCGGTCTGCTGGATGATGCCGGTGACGATGTCGCCCTCGCGGCCGGCGTACTCCTCGTACTTCATCTCGCGATCGACCTCGCGCAGGCGCTGCATCATCACCTGCTTGAAGGTCTGCGCGGCGATGCGCCCGAGGTCCTCGGCCGGCGGCGTCACGTCGAGCTCGGGCCCGAAGGGCTCGCCGTCCTCGTCGAGCTCCTGGGCCGTCACCCGCATCTCGCCGCTGACCGGGTCGATCGTGGCCCAGGCGTACTCGTAGGCGTCGGGCAGGCGCTTGTAGGCGGACTCCAGGGCGTCGGCCAACGCGCCCATGAGCGTCTCGGGGCTGATGCCCTTCTCCGTGGCGAGGGCCCGGAGGGCTTCCATCATGTCGTCGCTCATGGCTTGGCTGCCTTCTTCTTCTTGGCGGACGGAGCGGTCTTGGCACCGGCGGCTCGCGAGCCGCCGGGCTTGGGGGCGGGGCCCCATTCGAAGACGGTGCGGGCGCGCTCGAGGTCGTCGAACTCGAGGCGGCGGGTCTCGCCTGGGGCGGCGCCGGCCGGCGCGAGCACGAACCCCTGGTCGTCGGCGCTGACCACGGTGCCCTTGGCCCGTCGGTCCCCCGGGACGCCGGCGCGGGTCTTCACCGACACCAGCTCCCCGACCGAGCGGGCGAAGTGGGCCGGGGTGCGCAGCGGGCGCTCGAGGCCGGGGCTCGACACCTCGAGGGTGAACTGGCCGGGGATCGGGTCGACGTCGTCGATGGCACGGGAGACGGACCGCGTGAGCGACCCGATCGTCCCGATGTCGACGCCACCGGCGCGGTCGACGGTGATGCGGAGCACGCCACCGGCGAACTCCAGGTCGTAGAGGTCGACCTCGGCCTCGGCGAGGAGGGGCGCCACCAGCTGGCGCACGCGCTCGACGGCATCCATGGCGACCTCCTCTGCTGGGGTTGGGGCCGGTGGAACCGGCCGGAGACAAACAAGAGGCGTGGGCTGAAGGCCCACGCCTTGCCACCCGAGGGTGAACCCCCAGAGCATAGCCGGTGGCGAGCCGGTGGCCTCGGTCACGGCGCCCCGGACGCGCGCCGACGCCGGCCTCGCTGCCACCCCCCTCGGCGATGATGGGCCGATGACCGATCTGCAGCACCTCCTCGATGTCGAGCCCGAGCTGGCCGGGCGAGCCCTGACCATCCTCACCTCCACCACCAACGCCGTGCTCGCCACCATCCGGGCCGACGGCTCGCCGCGCGTCAGCGGGATCGATCCCTTCGTGGTCGGGCGCCACCTGTGCTTCGGGTCCATGGACGGTGCCCGCAAGGCCCAGGACCTGGAACGAGACCCTCGGATGGCGCTGCACGCGATCCCCTGGGAGTCGCGCCGCACCAAGGAGGGCACCGCGAACCCGGGCGACGCCGATGCCAAGCTCACCGGACGGGCGGTTGCCGTCACCGACCCCGACGACCAGGCCGAGGTCCTGCGGTGGTTCAAGGAGGAGCGCGGGTTCGAGCCGCCGCCGGGGGGCGACCTGTTCAGGATCGACATCGCGAGCCTCGTGGTCGTGAGCGTCGACGGGGACGAGCTCGTGGTGGACCGGTGGACCGAGGCCGACGGGCGCCGGACCTTCCGCCGAACCTGACCCGGACCTGACGTCTCGTCGGCCCGACGTCGGCCGCAGGTCGGGCCGGCCGGGCGAGGTCAGTAGCTGCGCGCCACCAGCGCCACCACGTCGGGGTCGTCCTCGGCTCGAGGCACGGAGCCGTCGGGCAGCTGGAGGCAGCGCACCGTCACCGCATCCTTGGCCAGCTCGGCCTCGCCGGCCTCCCCCAGCACGCGCCACGGGATCCGGGCGAAGCCCGCCTGGGCCACCTCTCGGGCCTCGTCGATCGTGGACACGGTCTCGGTGCGGGCGTCGCGAGACGCCGTGGCCTCGGCCAGGAGGCCGGCCTGGATCTCCTCGAGCAGGCCGGGCACCGTGGCGGCCACGCCGGCAACCGCGGCCTGGGCCTTGGTGCCGTCGTCGCGCCGCACCACGGTGACCTCGCCGTTGGCCAGGTCGCGCGGCCCGACCTCGATCCGCACCGGCACGCCCTTGAGCTCCCAGTCGGTGGCCCGGCGGCCGAAGGAGGTGTCGGTCCGGGCGTCGAGGCGGGCCCGCACCCCGGCCGCCTTCAACTCGTCCACCAGCCGGGCGGCGGCCTCGCCGGCCCCGTCCTCGTCACGGATCACCAGCACCACCACCTGCACCGACGCGAGGCGCGGCGGCACCCGCAGGCCGGCGTCGTCGCCATGGCACATGATGAGCCCGCCCATCATCCGCGTCGACACGCCCCACGAGGTGGTCCACGCCATCTGCTGGGCACCGGCCGCGTCCTGGTAGGTGATGTCGAAGGCCCGGGCGAAGTTCTGGCCCAGCTCGTGGCTGGTGCCCATCTGCAGGGCCTTGCCGTCGCGCATCATCGCCTCGCAGGCGAGGGTGTTGGTGGCGCCGGCGAAGCGCTCCTGCTTGGTCTTGCGGCCCACCCACACGGGCACGGCCAGCACGTTCACCATGAAGTCGCGGTAGACGTCGAGGTGGATCTTGAGGGCGTACTCCCGGGCGTCCTCCTCGGTGGCGTGGGCCGTGTGGCCCTCCTGCCAGAGGAACTCGCTGGTGCGGAGGAAGATGCGGGTCCGCATCTCCCAGCGCACCACGTTGGCCCACTGGTTGAGCAGCAGGGGCAGGTCGCGGTGGCTCTGGATCCACTTGGCCATGAACTCGCCGATCACGGTCTCGCTGGTGGGCCGCACCACCACCGGCTCCTCGAGCTCCTTGCCCCCGGCGTGGGTGACCACCGCCAGCTCGGGGCTGAAGCCCTCGACGTGCTCGGCCTCGCGCGTGAGGTAGCTCTCGGGGATGAACAGCGGGAAGTAGGCGTTCTCGGCGCCGGCGTCCTTGATGCGAGCGTCGACCTCGGCCACCATCCGCTCCCACAGGCCGTAGCCGTAGGGCCGGATCACCATGGTCCCCCGCACGGGGCCGTTGTCGGCCAGCTCCGCCTTGTTCAGGACGTCCTGGTACCACCGGGGGAAGTCGGTGGCTTGCGGGGTGAGCACGGGTGCCTTGGCCATGGCCGGCGAGGTTAGAGCGTCGCTCCCCCACCCCCCGAAGGCGAATGTGCGGTACCCCAGCGACGTTCCTGCCGGTTTCGCGCGTGAAGTTCGCTGTGGGGTCGACCCGGACCGAGGGGTTGCAGCCGGCGCTGCCGACCCCGAGCCTGGACGGATGGACATCCAGATCGAACGGCAGATCGACGACCACGGCGACGGGCGGTACGCGCTCGTGGTCGACGGGAAGCCCGCCGGCGAGCTCGACTTCCGATCCCAGGGCGGTCGGCGGGTGCTCACCCACACCGGCGTCCGAGAGGAGTTCGAGGGCAACGGCCTGGCCGGCAAGCTCGCCCGCCGGGCGCTCGACGACGCTCGGTCCGAGGGCCTGGAGGTGGTTCCGCTGTGCCCGTTCGTGGCGAGCTACCTCGAGCGCCACCCCGACGACCAGGACCTGGTGGACGAGGACCTGTACGCCCAGCTCCGACGCTGAGGCTCCACCACCTCGGCGGCGGTCCCGGCCGATATCCCCTTCGGACCGCGGCACCGCCGGTCGTAGGTTGCCCGGCCGGCCGGTCGCAACGAGGCGCCCGGACCGACCGAGGGGAGGCCACCATGGCACCGCAGAAGATCACCGACCGGCTCTGGTCCTGGGCGTCGGACCTCGACGCCAGCACGCGCCAGCAGGCCGAGCGCACGTCGCGGCTCCCGATCGTGGCGGGCCACGTCGCCCTCATGGCCGACGCCCACCTCGGCCTCGGGGCCACCGTCGGGTCCGTCGTCCCCACCGAGGGGGCGATCATCCCGGCGTGCGTCGGCGTCGACATCGGCTGCGGCATGGCGGCGGTGCGCACCGACCTCGTGGCCAGCGACCTGCCCGACGACCTCACCCCGATGCTCGACCAGATCGGGCGAGCCATCCCGGCCGGGATGGGGCGGGGCCACACGGGTCGGCGAGCCGATGCCCGGGCCGAGCGTCGGTCGAAGGCGGCTGCTGGCTGGCTGCGCGACCACCGGCCCCGCACCGACCTCGACCCCAAGCAGGCGCGCACCTCGCTGGACCAGCTCGGCACGCTCGGGTCGGGCAACCACTTCGTGGAGGTCTGCCTCGACGACGACGACACGGTGTGGGTGGTCCTCCACTCCGGCTCGCGCGGCATCGGCAACCAGCTCGCTCAGGGCCACATCGCCCGGGCCCGCAAGGTGGCCAAGCGCCTCGAGATCGGCCTGGAGGACCCGGACCTCGCGTACCTCCTCGAGGGCACGCCCGAGTTCGACCACTACGTGGCCGATCTCCTCTGGGCCCAGGACTACGCCGCCCGCAACCGCGAGCTGATGCTCGATGCGCTGCTGTCGGTCGTCTTCGCCGAGGTGGGGAAGGGACGCCAGCGCGAGCTGGTCGACTGCCACCACAACTACTCGGCCCGCGAGGTGCACGAGGGCCGTGAGGTCTGGGTCACCCGCAAGGGGGCCATCCGCGCCGGCGTGGGAGAGCTGGGCATCATCCCGGGCTCGATGGGCACGTCCACCTACATCGTCGAGGGACTCGGCAACGCGGCGTCGTACGAGTCCTGCTCGCACGGTGCGGGGCGGCGTCTCTCCCGCACCAAGGCCCGCAAGTCCCTGAGCCCCGAGTCGCTGGCCGAGGCCATGGGCGACCGGACCTGGCTGTCGGACCGAGCGGCGGCGCTGGTGGACGAGCACCCCGACGCCTACAAGGACATCCGCCAGGTGATGGCCGACCAGGCCGACCTGGTGGCCGTGCGCACGCCGCTGCGCCAGGTCCTCAACTACAAGGGCTGACCGGGTCCACCGCCGGACCGACCCCGAACCTCACGCGCGAGACCGACCAGAACGTCGCTCTGGTACCGCACGTTCGCCGGAGGTTCGGGGTCGGGCCCGAACTCCACGCGCGAAACCGACCAGAACGCGGCTCCGGTACCGCACGTTCGCTGGGGGTTCGGGGGTCAGGACTCGGCGAGGTGCTTGCGGATGAGGTCGACGCGCTGCTCCGAGGCGTTGGCGTCGGCGCCCTGCTCCTGGAGCAGGGCGGCGCGGTCGGCGTCGGCCTCGGCGGCGGCGCCGGCGTCGGCGTGGGCGAGCGCGCCCTCCACGCCCTCCTCGGCGATCCGCTCGGCCCACTCCACGAGGGCCGACACCATGTCGGCCTCGTCGACGACCTTCACCACCTCGCCCTTCACGAACAGGTGGCCCCGACGGCGGCCGGCGGCGATGCCGAGGTCGGCCTCGCGGGCCTCGCCCGGGCCGTTGACAACACAGCCCATCACGGCCACCCGCAGCGGCACGTCGAGCCCCTCCAGTCCGGCGGACACCGCGTTGGCCAGGGTGTAGACGTCGACCTGGGCGCGGCCACAGGACGGGCAGGACACGATCTCGAGCCCGCGGGGCCGCAGGTTCAGCGACTCCAGGATCTGGGTGCCGACCTTGACCTCTTCGACCGGCGGGGCGGACAGCGACACCCGGATGGTGTCGCCGATGCCGCGGCTCAACAGCGCACCGAACGCCACCGCCGACTTGATGGTGCCCTGGAAGGC
>JAHBSN010000058.1 GCA_019639095.1 Actinomycetota bacterium | reverse complement strand
AGAGCGCGATCGCGCGGCCGGGGTCCGCAGCGAGATGGGTGTTGCATGCGAGCACCGGCACTGAACGCGTCGTCGTGTGGACACAGGCGACGTTTCGGTTCTTGACCTTCCCGTAAGCGGGATCGCAGTTCTTTTCGTTGGGCTCACATGGGCGGCTGTCGTTCTGGCTGAAGAAGAAGGTGGAGGTCGACCACGATGCACCGACGTCGCGGCGCACGAAGAGCGCGTTGCCAAATGACCGGGTCGGTTGCCCGCAGGCGCCACCGACGCTGGGGTCGGCATCCCACCCGGTCAACACCGAGAACTCGGGGCCGAGAGAGGCTCGAAGCTCGCCAAGGTGGTAGTCGCAGACCTCCTGCAAGGCGACAACGTCGACCGCGGCCGACATGTTCGCGCCGATCACATCATCTTGGCCGGACGACCCGTTGCAGTCGTCGCCCTCACATCCGTTCGCGATGTTGTACGAGACCACGTGAAGATGGAGTCCCGTTGCCAGGGGAGGAGGATCGCAGGCAACCAAGCCCGCCATGGACAGCACCGAGACCAGGCCCGCTAGCCCGACAATCTTCAACCTCGCCGAAGGGACCCGCACTCGTGGGACCCTACACGGCGTCCCTGTGCCGGCGAAGTCGCCGCTTTGGTGGGATCCGCTGTCGCCATTGATGCGGCGCCAGCGGGCCTTCTAAGGTGCGGGCAGCGGCTTCGGGCGAGACGCGACGGGCCTTCCCGTCGGTGATGCCGCACCGAAGAACGCTCCAAGGGGATGAATGCGTGCGTAGGTTCTCAGGTCTGCCGTCTTCGCGGCAAAGAGAGGCCGGTCCGCGATCGGCGACGGCATCGGGGCGGTGGCGGGTCGCTCTGGTTGCGGTGGGGCTGCTTACGCTGTCGGCATGTGACTGGACGATGTGGGGTGCGGGTGCGGCCCACACCGGCTGGGCAGCAGGTGAATCCTCGATTGGCGCCTCGAACGTGTCGACGTTGTCGGTCTCGTGGAAGGCCACCACCGCAGCGGACGCCACCGCGCCGACCGTCGCTGGGGGCCGGGTGTATGTGTCGGCCAACAGCCAACTGATGGTGTTCGACGCGGCCGGCACGGCTGGCTGCTCGGGAACCCCCAAGACCTGCACCCCGCTATGGACGGCAAGCGTCGGCAGCGGCGCGGCCCAACCTGCAGTGGCGAACGGAGTGGTGTACGTCGGCGCGACCGGCAAGCTCGTTGCGTTCGACGCCGCCGGCACGGCCGGCTGCTCGGGCACGCCGACGACCTGCGCTCCGCTCTGGACCGCAACAGCAGCGACCTACAGCGGACCGGCGACGGTCGACAGTGGGCGCGTCTACGTCGGTGGCACCCAGCTCTCGGTGTTCGACGCCACCGGAACCGCCGGTTGCGGCGGGACTCCCAAGACGTGCGTGCCCGTGTGGACCGCTGCGACCGGTGGATCCGCCAAGGGCCCGGCCATCGGCTACGGGAAGGCGTATGTCTCGGGCCCCGACAAGCTCTATGCGTTCGATGCCGCCGGTTCCACCGGCTGCGGGGGACAACCCTCGGTGTGCACTGCCCTCTGGACCGCCTCAGTTCCGTCGCTCTCGGCCGCGCCAGTCGCCGCGCAGAACACCATCTACGTCGCCACCGCAGGCACGATCGACGGCACGGTCGCGGCCTTCGACGCAGCCGGGACCACGGGCTGCACCGGGACACCGGTGAACTGCGAGCCGCTCTGGACCGCCCAAACGTCGGTCATGTACGCGCCTCCAGCCGTGGCGGACGGCCGCCTCTACGCGGCCAGCTTCGCCGGTACCTCCGTCTACGACGCCGCCGGGTCGACCGGCTGCAGCGGCGTCCCGAAGCAGTGCAGCCCGCTCTGGAACGTGCCACCGGCCGCCGGAGCATCCCGAGTCTCCGCCCAGGCCACCGTCGCCAACGGCCTGCTCTACCTCGCACAAGGTGACAACACCGCCAACATGAACGTGGCTGCCTACGACGCCACCAGCGGTCCCTCCGCCGCGGTGTGGATCCAACCCACCACGATGGGCATCTTCGCTGCAGGTCCGCAACCGGTGGTCGCCAACGGAGCGCTCTACATCCAGGCACGAGACGGAATACTCACCGTACTCGCACCGGCGTGACCGCCGTTTGGGGCTGCTGCACCAAGCGATGACAGGGTGGGTGCGTCCCAGCGAGGTACCGTCCCCGCGAAATCCCCGCGCAAGCATGGTCCCGAGCGGACATCGGTGGTCCGGCATGGTCATCCACGGACGAGGCGTAGCAACAGTTTGGGGCCGTAAGTCCAGATCAGCCAAGCCCGCCAGGGCCGCATGGCATGGAAGAGGTCAGGGGTTCGATTCCCCTTAGCTCCACTCCCGAGACGCCTGGCCACCTGGCCAGGCGTTCGTCGTCTGAGCGCTCGTCACCGACGATGCGGGCGTACTCCCGGCGGGGCGAGTCCTCGCGAAGATGGGTGGCGTGGCGGGTGGACGATCTCTGGCGATGCACGTGGTGGGAGTCCTCCTCATCGTGGTCGGGTGCGTGGTGCTCGCCGGCGGGGGCGCCGCCTGGATCGGCGCCGAGCGAGCGGGGACCTTCCGGCTCCTGGTCGATGCCCGGGTCCCGGTGTCGGGGCGGCTCGAGATCCGGACCGTTCGGACGCCGGCTGACCGGTCGGATCGCGCCCGGGAGATCGTCGTGCTCGGCGTCCTGGTGCTCGGCGGCGGCATCGTCATCCTCCGGCTCGAGGAACCGGGACGGCGAGGCGTTCGGTGACGGACGGCGCGAGGCACCGTCCGGCTCAGGTGTCGGAGGCGAGGTCGGCGTCGTCGCAGTCGGGTGGGGCGGTCACGGGGTTGCAGCGGGCGACGGCGCCGCCGGGCAGCTCCACCACGTAGCCGGTGCCCAGCGTCGGGTCGGGCACGTAGTAGTCGGTGGAGAGGTAGTTGGCGCCGCTCGCCAGCGCCGAGTCCCGCCAGCTGGTGTCGTTGGCCGGCGCGTGGATGCCGGGGGAGTCGGTGCGGGTGCGGATGAGGTAGCCGGCCTCGGCGAAGCGCTGGAGGTCGGCGCCATCGGTGGTGGAGTCGTCGACCCGCACGAACGCGGCGTCGGGCTCGCCGGGCGTGCCCGAGGTGAAGAACAGCTTGCCCTCGAGCGAGGGGGCGTCGGCGGTGTAGACGTCCTTGCTCTCGCCGGTGTCCACCAGCGAGAACAGCACCTTGCCCCGGCTCTCGGCGAGGGTGGGCCAGCCCCGGTCGAGGACCGCGGCCTCCAGGGTCTCGGCATCGCCCCGCACGTCGTCGGGCGTGATCAGCTCGTCGTCGTCGAATACGGACCGCACCTCGGCCTCGAGGTCGTCGAACAGCTCGGGGGTCATGTCGGGTGGGTCCACGAACTCCACGCCCAGGTCGGGCAGCTCGAAGTCGAGCCCCTCGGCGCCCTCGGCGAGGCTGTCGGACTTGGTCTCCACCATCACCATCACCGGCAGGTGGTTCGGGTTGGCCGACGACCATGCCTCGATCTGGCTCAGGCACATCGTGAAGGTGGGGCACGTGGTCTCGAAGTCGACGTCCTGGATGTGCTGCACCTTGAAGCCCGGCTCGAGCATGGCGGGGTCCGGCTCCTCCTCGATGCCCAAGATCTCCAGGGCCGCCGGGGTGGCGTACAGGCCGCCGTCGGGATCGGCCACCACGTCGATCTCCAGCTGGCGGATGCCGTGGTCGGCGAGCTGCTCGGCCAGGGGCAGGTGCCCGTACTCGATCTCGGCGGCGAGCGACGGCACCAGGCCGTCCAACGCGCTGCTCAGCTCGGCCCGGGGCTTGAGCTTGTAGCTGTTGTGGCTGCCGATCACCTGGATCTGGTTGAGCCGCAGGGCCTCGACGCCCGTGGGCGGCGCGGTCGTGGTGGTCGTGGTGGCCGCCGGCTCGGCGGCGCCGTCGTCGCTGCCCGAGCAGGCCGAGCCGACGAGCGCCAGCACGACGACCAGCGCGATGGCGGAGGAGCGGACGAGGTGGCGTGCAGGTGGAGGTGCGATGGACGGAGTCTTGCGCGTCCGGGTGCGTCGGCGCCGCGAGCGCGAGGATCGCGCCGTGGCCCGCTTCGACCTCCTGCCCGACGAGTCGCAGGTGTGGATCGACGGCAGCTCGTCGGTGCACCCGGTGCGAGCCACGGCCACCGGCCTGGTCGGCTGGTTCGACCTGGCCGCCACGGCGCGCGGCGTGGCCAGGGCACCCGGCCTCGCCGGGGAGGTCCGCATCGAGGTCGGTCGGCTGCGGTCGGGCAATCCGCTGGTGGACCGGGAGACCCGGCGGCGGGTGGATGCCAAGCACCACCCCGAGATCGTCGGCACCGTGACCGCGGCCGAGCGCATCGACGCGCACCGCCTGCGGGTGACCGGCGACATCGCGTTCCGCGGCGAGGTGCAGACCGTGACCGGCGAGCTCGCCGTGGACTTCGACGGGGATCGGGTGACCCTCGACGGGTCGGCGGTCTTCGACGTGCGGGACTGGGGGCTGCAGCCGCCTCGTGTCGCCCTGCTGCAGGTCCACCCCGAGGTCGACGTGCGCATCCACGTGGTCGCCGAGCGGGGGACCGCCACCGCCGGGTAGCCCGTCGCTCCCACACGACGACCGACGCGGTGCGCGACCCTGCGGGGGTGCCGTGCGTGTGTGCGGTGGAGGGACGATGCGGGACTTCGCGGAGCTGGTAGAAGCCGAGAGCCGAGGGCTGGTGGCCGCGACGACGGCCATCGTGGGCGACCGCCACCGCGCCGAGGAGATCGTCCAGGAGGCCTTCGAGCGCTGCTACCGCCGGTGGGGCCGCGTCTCCAAGCTCGACCGGCCGGGCGCGTGGGCGCGCCGGGTGGCCATCAACGAGGCGATCTCGGTGGCGCGTCGCTCGTCGAGCGAGCGACGGGCCGTGGAGCGCCTGGCCTCGATGGCCGCCTCGTCGGCGGGATCGGTGGATCCGCTCGCCGCCCTGGACGACGACGGGATCTGGGCCGCGGTCCGGGCCCTGCCGCGGGACCAGGCCGTGGCGATCGCCCTGCGCTACGGCGCCGACCTGGGCGTCGAGGAGATCGCCGAGACCCTCGGGTCCACCGTGCCGGCGGTGAAGTCCCTCCTACACCGGGGCCGCGCCGCCCTCCGCTCGTCGCCCACCATCCAATCCCACGTCTCGTGAGAGCAGGCCAGCCATGAACGATCGACCCGACCTCGTGCCGCCCGCCGGCGACGACGACCCGGTGCTCACCGGCGCCGGCGAGCGGCTGCGGGCGCGGAGCAGCGCCGTGTCGGCCTCCGCCGTGGAGGTGGCGGTGCTGCGACGCCGGAGCCGCCGGGCGGTGGGGGTCGCCGCCGGCGCGTTGGTGGTGGTGGCGGTCCTGGCCGGAGCCCTCGTGGTGCAGCGAGACGACGAGCCCGGCGCCGACGTGGCGCTCGCTCGCACCGGCGCGCCGTCGCCCGACGAGGTCGACCGGCTCGTGGCCTCGCTCGGCGACGCCCCGCCGGACCCGACGAAGGTGAAGCTGGTCAGCACCGTGTCGACCTTCGCGGACTGCGGCGCGCTGATCGCCGACCTGCGCAAGGTGGGCGCCCAGCACGTGGGGAGCCGTGGATTCGGCGCCTCGGGTTACGACCCGTACGGGTTCTCAGCCGTCAACGGGCCGCTGAGCTCCATCGCCGAGGAGCGCCTCACCTTGCCGAGCACGGGGCCGGTGGGCAACGACGCGGCAACGGGCGGCGACGGCGGCGGCACCACGCTCGGCACCAACGTGCAGGTGGAGGGCGTCGACGAGCTCGACTCGGTGAAGGCCGCCGGGTCGTCCATCTACGACCTCGACGGCAAGGGCAACCTGCGCATCACCGATGCCCGCACGCTGGGCGTGCTCGCCACGCTCGACGTGACGCCGGGCCGCAAGGACCCGGCCGGCGGTGGCACCCCGGGCGCCCAGCGGGAGGCGATCTCGGCCGACGACCTCCTCGTGGCCGATGGCAAGGTGGTGGTGTTCGGCCGCGAGACCGACGTGTCCGAGCCGGTGGCCGGCGACCCGTCGGCCACGCAGGCCTCCACGCCGTTCCTCACGGTGACCTTCGTGGACGCCGAAGACCCGAAGGCGCCGAAGGTGACCGACCGCGTGCGCGTGGAGGGATCGCTCGTCTCGGCTCGCCTGGTGGAGGGCGAGGTGCGCCTCGTGACCACGTCGAACATGGCCGACCTCGGGTTCGTGCTGCCCACCACGCCCAACTCGGTGAGCCCCGCCCTCGACGTGAACCGCCGCACGGTGGCGGCGTCGACCGCGCCCGACTGGATCCCCGACTGGCAGCGGAGCGGCGAGGACCCGCAGCCGCTCGTGCCGTGCGACCGGGTCCACGTGCCCGACACCTTCGCGGGGGTGGCGATGACCTCCATGGTCACCTTCCCGGTGGCCGCCGGGCGGTTCGACCCGGCCGGCACCTCGATCCTCGCCCCGGCCGACACGCTCTACGCCGGCCTCGACGCGGTGGCGATCAGCTCGGGGGTGTGGGTCGACCCGATCGACCGCGACCGCCTCGAGTTCGACGACTGGCAGACCGCCATCCACGAGTTCACCTTCGAGGGCGACGGCGCGCCCACCTACGAGGGCTCGGGCATCGTCGACGGCTCGACGATCGGCCAGTTCGCGTTCGGCGAGGTGGGCGACGCGCTCGCGGTGGTCACCACCCAGGGCACGCCGTGGAGCCAGGACCCCTCGGTGGGCGTCGACCTGACCCTGCTGGCGCCCGACGGCGACGGCGGGCTCGAGGAGACGGCGAAGGTGGCGGACCTCTCCGATGGCCGCGGCGTGGTGTCCGCGGTGCGCTTCGTGGCGGACCGGGTGCTCATCTCCACCGGCCAGTTCGGCCGCGGTCTCTACGTGATCGACGTGTCCGATCCGGCTGCGCCCCGCCGGGCCGGCGAGCTGACCCTGGGCACGACGGTGGGCTACTTCCATCCGCTGCCCGACCACCGGGCGCTCGTGGTGGGCGCCCGCTCGGACGAGGTGGGGGAGGGGAACCAGAAGCAGTACCGCAGCTGGGTGCAGGCCCAGCTGCTCGACGTGGCCGACCCCGACGCGCCGAAGGTGGTGGCCACGTGGGAGCGGCCGTGGGTCGCCGACGAGGTGGGTTGGGACCACCACGCCTTCACCTACTGGCCCGACCGCGAGCTGGCCATGTGGGGGCTGCGCAACACCGAGCCCGACTCCGAGGACGCCGGCAACCCGGCCATGGTGCTGCGCGCCGCCGACGGGCTCGACGAGGTGGCGCTGCCCGTGGCGAGCGAGCCGCCGGAGGCGCCCTCGCCGTGCCCGGCGGTGGCCGTGTCCGACGAGGTGCGGGAGATGATCGGCGAAGACGGCGTGGTGCTGCGCTGCGGCGACGAGGATCGGGAGGCGGTCGAGTGGCCTCGCTACCGCTGCTTCCTGGTGGACGACGCCACCGTCCAGCGGTTCGCGGCGGGCGAGGAGGCCCAGGGCTCGTTCTTCAGCTGCTCGCCCGCGCCGCCGCCGATGGTCCGTCGGGTCCTCGTGGTCTCGGGGCGTCCCATCCTCTTCAGCGACCAGACCCTGGAGGCGCTCGACCCGTCGACGTTCCGCAGCGCGGCCGTGTCGTTCCACCCGTCGGAGGCCAGCTTCGGGTACTAGCCCACGGGCGGTGACCCATCGCGGTCGGGACCATGGGCCCTGGCGGGCCCACCCCGGATCCGGTTCGATCGCGAGCAGGGCTCGGACCGGGCGAGGTCGGGCATGGAGGTGGGCGTGGGTCCACGAACGACAGTGCTGCCGACGGTGGTGGGGCTCGACGACGACGAGGCGCGCGAGGTGGCCGTGGTGGGGGCCAAGGCGGCGGCGCTCGCCGTCGCCCGTCGGGCCGGTCTCCGCACCGTGGACGGTGCCGTCCTGACCACCGCCGTGAGCGATCGCTACGACGCGGGTGGCGGCATCGACGCCGAGGCGGTCGACGCCGCCCTGCGCCTGGTCGCGCCCGACGGCCATCCGGTCATCGCCCGCTCGTCGTCGGTGGTGGAGGACCAGGCGGCGTCGTCGCAGGCCGGCCAGTTCGAGACGGTGCTCGACGTCCGTGGCTCCGAGGCGGCCCGGGCCGCGGTGGAGGTCGTGCTCCGGTCACGGGCCCAAGCCCACGCCGAGGACCACGCCATCGCCGTGCTGGTGCAGCCCATGGTGGAGCCGAGCGTGGCCGGCGTCGCCTTCGGGGTCGACCCGGTCACGGGTCGATCCGATCGCCGCGTGGTCACCGCCGTGGGCGGCCAGCCCGACCGCCTCGTGAGCGGGGAGGCCGACGGGAGCCGCTGGCTGCTCGACGAGCACGGCGGTGTCCTCGAGGCGGCGGTGGAGGGCGACGCCGACCTGTCGAGGTCGCAGCTGCGTGAGCTGGCGGCCCTCGGAGCCCGGCTCGAGGAGGTGTTCGGCGGCCCCCAGGACGTCGAGTGGGCGGTGGTGGACGGCGAGCTCGTGCTCCTGCAGTCCCGGCCGGTGACCACCGTGGTGCGCGGGGTGCCGTCCGGACCGGTCTACGGCCCGGGTCCGGTGGCGGAGACGTTCCCCGAGCCGCTGTCGACCCTCGAGGTCGACCTCTGGGTGCCGCCGCTGCGCCACGGCGCGATCGAGGCCCTGCGCATCTCGGGGGCGGTGAGCGAGCGCACCCTCGCCGAGCGCGAGCTGGTGGTGGTGGTGGACGGGCGCGTGGCCATGGACCTGGAGATCACCGGGGAGGCGAGCGCCGCCGAGGGGTCCAGCCCGCGCCGAGGCCTCGGTGCCCGGCTGCGCCGGCTCGGCTCGGCGTGGCGCATCGGACGCCTGCGGGCTGCGCTGCCGCTCATCGCCGAGGGACTCGCCGCCGAGGTCGACCGGGACCTCGAGCAGGTGCCGGCGTTCTCGGAGCTGTCCACCCGGCAGCTCGTCGCCCTGATCGAGCGAGGACGGGCGGGCCTCCGCAGCCTGCACGCGCACGAGATCCTGATGGGGATGGTGTCGGAGACCTCGGCGTCGGGGTTCTCGGGGGCGTCGGTGGCGCTTCGGGTCCTGGTGGAGTCACGCCTCGACGGCCACGCCGACGAGGAGATCCTCGCCCGGTCGCCGGTGGTTCTGGCCCTCGTGCCGCCGAAGGTGGGGGCCCCGATCCGGCTCCCGTCGAGCGCGTCGGTCGATCGCCTCGCCTACGACGCCCCCGAGGCGGAGCCGAGCGCGGTGCAGCGAGAGTCGCTGCGGCTGCGGGTCCGCTGGATGCAGGAGCTGGTGGGGCAGGCCGCCTACGAGATCGGAGCCCGCCTGGCGAGGCAGGGACTCCTGGATGAGCCCGAGCACGTGCGCCACCTGAGCTTCGATGCACTGGCCGCGGTCGTCGCCCGCCGGTCCCGACCCGACCGAGAGGCGCTCGTCGCGGCGGCGGCCGACGTTGCGCCGGCCGAGGGCCTGCCGGCGCGGTTCCAGCTGAGCGACCTCGGTCGGGCCGTGGCGGTGGCTCGTCCCGGGGGAGCAGGGGGCGGCACCGGCGCGGGCGGCGGCATCGGCTCCGGCCCGGTGACCCACGACGCCGACGATCCCCCGCCGGGGTCCGTGCTCGTGGTGCCGACGCTGTCGCCGCAGCTCGGGCCGCACCTCCACCACCTCGCCGGCATCGTCTCCGAGACCGGCAGCGTGCTCTCCCACCTGGCGATCCTCGCCCGCGAGCACGGGGTGGCGACCGTGGTCGCGTACCCGTCGGTGGGGGACCTGGTGGACGGGATGGTGGTGACCGTGGACGGCGACTCGGGACAGGTCGACGTGGACGACGCGGAGGCGGGGTCGTGAAGGCGGTGGCGTGGGTGGCGGTGGCCCTGACCACCCTCGTGGCCGGGGTCTACACGGTGGTCTCGCTGGCGCGCTGGCAGTGGAACCGGGCGCTGTTCTTCGCCCTCGTGTTCGTGGCCGCCGAGCTGCTCGTGTGCACCGGGGTGGTCCTCGTGCGACTGGGGAGGCTGCAGCAGGAGGTGGACGCCGGCCGCTCCTCCCGCGACGCCAGCGCGCTCCACGCGCTGCGAGCGACCCGCCACGAGCAGCGCCGCTTCGCCTGGCTCCGCGTGGATCCACACGACTCGTTCACCCGCATGAACGTGTTCATCACGCTGGTCGTCGGTGGCGGCGTGCTCCTCTCGGCCGGGGCGTGGCTGGTCGACAAGGTTGCCTCGAACACCGTCGATCCGAAGCGCGAGGCCCGGCTCAGCCAGCAGCTCGCCGCCATCGCCTACGAGCCGGGGCTCGTCGTCGACGACGTGACCGCGCTGGCGCGCACCCGCCTCGACCGCACCGACCGGGGTCTCGAGGCCTTCCTCGAGCCGGAGGGCTGACGCCGTGCGCGCCATCGCTACCCGGGTCCTGGTCGTGGTCGTGGTGGCGGCAACGCTCGGCCTGGCCGTGCACCTGCTGCGAGAGGCCACGCAGTCCACCCACTACCGCACCAGCCCCGACTCCAGGCTCCGGGTGGTGGTGGAATCCCAGAGCAACCGGGCCGAGCCCACCCAGACCCTGGCGGAGCTCACCGAGGCGCACCTGTCGATGTGCCGGCTGGAGGTGGCCGCCGACATCGAGGGCGAGGTCGAGGCGGTGGCGGGGACGTCCGACCGCTTCACGCTGGTGCTGGCCCCGGCGCTGGACTCCACCGACCGCAAGCAGTTCCAGGGGTGCGTGGAGGACTGGAGCCTCGACCACAACCTCATCCGGGTGGTCTCGATGCGCGACGAGCGGGTGCCGTGAACCACCACCAGGATCGAATCGAGCACGAGCTCGAGGAGCTGCCACCGGAGCTGGTGGTCCGACCGGCCATCTCGATCTTGCACCGCGATCCGCCGCTCACCGCCAAGCAGTTCTTCTTCCACCGCAAGGCGGTCTTCGCCTTCACGCTCTCCTTGTCGATCGGGCTGGCGGTGCTGGCGGCGTGGGACGGCGGACGGGTGCTCCTGCACCTCGACGACCCGGTGGCGCGGTGGGTGGCGGCCCACCGCACCCCCGTGCTGACCGACGTCTTCAACTTGGCGAGCCACCTGGGCGACAACACCTTCATCTTCGCCACCGCCACCCTCCTCGCGCTCTGGACGTGGAGCCGGTGCCGGTACCTGGCGGTGGCGCTGATCCTCGCCGCCCTGTTCCGCCCCCTCCTCGAGTTCGTGCTCAAGGCCGTGGTGGATCGGCCCCGTCCCGACGTCGAGCCGCTCGGCACCTTCCGCGGCCCCTCGCATCCGAGCGGCCACCCCCTCGCCGCCGCCTCGCTCTGGGGGCTGGTGCCGGCGGTGGTCGCGCTGCACATCCGCAGTCGGGCGCTGTGGTGGGCGGCCACCGTCTGGTCGTGCACGGTGGTGGTGGCCGTGGCCGCCTCGCGGGTCTACAAGGGCGCGCACTACCTCACCGACGTGACGGCCTCGCTCTCGTGGGCCGCGCTGTACCTCGCCGCCGTCCAGGGCTTCTTCGACCGCTACCACGGCACGAAGAACTGCCACCATCCCACTCACGAGGTCCAAGCCGAGGGTTGACGCTAAGCGATCTCTTAGGCACACTCCAAGAGATCTCTTAGACGAAGGGGGCGCGCCCCATGGCCGCCGCATCCACCTCCACCTCCGCCGGGCGTTCGAGCACCGACACCCCAACCACCCGCGAGCGCCTGCTCGAGGCCGGCGAGCGCCTCTTCGCCGATCGCGGCATCGACGCCGTCTCGCTGGCCGAGCTCACCCAGGCCGCCGGGCTGCACAACACCGGTGCCGTCCACTACCACTTCGGCGGACGGGAGCAGCTGCTCGACGCCGTGGTGCAGGTGCACCGCGATGCGCTCGATCGCCGACGGGCCGAGCTGCTCGACGAGGCCGAGCGCTCCGGGCGGATCGAGCCCGCCGCGCTGGTCCGCTGCCTCGTGGCCCCCATGGCCGAGCTCCTCGACGACGAGCGCGGCCGCCGGTTCCTGTCGATCCAGGCCCAGCGGGCCCTCCGCCCCGTCGAGCGCCGCGCCGGCCCCCGCCCGCTCGTGCAGCGCATCTGGCGCCTGACCGGCCGCGCCGACGACGGTGCGCCGCTCGCCGAGATGCGCTTCGAGCTCGGCCTGCTGCTGGCCCTCAGCGCCCTGGCCCAACGGGCGCGCACCGAGGCCGAGCACGGGCGCGAGGCCGGCATCGGCCGAGACGCGTTCGTGGCCGAGCTGCTCGCCGCCATCACCCGGATGACCGCCGTCCCCACCGAGGAGCCCACGCCGTGACCCGCCCGATCGCCCTCACCGTCGCCCTGGCGCTGGTGCTCACCGCCTGCAGCGGCAGCTCCGACGCCGACGGCGCCGACCGCACGACCACGACCGCGGCGGCCGAGCGGTCCACCACGAGCGCGCCGGCGCCCACCGGGCCCGAGCCCACCGAGCTCACCGTGGTGCCCCTGCCCGACACCGTGCTGGCGGCCCGCTACGACAACTGGACCGCGGACGGGCAGGCCCTCGTGTTCTCGGCCGTGCCGGCCGGGTCGGAGCGGGTGGAGCTGTACCGGGTGGGCATCGACGGGAGCGACCTGGCCTGCCTCACCTGCGACCTCGCCCGGCCCACCGACGACCCGCTCCTCAAGGCGCTGCCGTTCAGCGACGGCAAGCGGATCCTCGTGCGCGTGGGCGAGCAGTCGCCGGTCACCAACGGCGACCACGCCGTGATCACCTGCACGCCGTCGGTGGCCGAGTGCGGGTCGGTCGCCTACACGCCCATCGAGGTGCCCGCCGTCGACGACGCCGCGGTCGAGCAGCCCCAGCGGGAGTTCCGGATCGCCCCCGACGGGGTGGGCGTCGGCTTCACCCAGGTGCGCACCGCCGCCGACGGCGACGAGGCCTTCACCTCCGTGGTGGGCGCGCTGCGCCTCGACGGCGACCGCTACGTGGTGGACCACCCGCGCGTGGTGAGCACCCAGGGCGAGCTCAAGAACTTCACGCCCGACGGTCGCCACGTGCTGATCGCCGCCTTCACCACGCTGCCGGATCGGGCCGCCAACCCCGACATCGTGCAGGTCGACCTGGGCAACGGCGACGTGGAGCGGGTCACCACGAGCCCAGACTACGACGAGGACATCAGCCTCTCGCCCGACCAGCGGTCCTACGTGGTGTTCAGCGGGCGCGGGTCCCACCTGTTCGAGCCCGCGTCGCAGGTGGCCCGCCCCAACTTCATCGGCCCCGGCCTAGCCGGCCTGTTCGGCTACCTGTTCGTGGCCCACCGCAAGGAGCTGCTCGAGCCCTACCTGGTAGGGGTTGGCGCCGAGCAGCAGGGCGAGGAGGGCCAGCTGCTCAACCCCGACTCGGCCGCCGACGGGTGGGACGGCCGGACCCTCGCGTCGTGGAGCCCGGACGGCACCGCGGTGTCGTTCTGGGAGGACAAGGGCGACCCGTTCTCCGCGCCCACCGCGGACAGCACCCGGCTCGTGGTGGTGCGCCTCACCGATCGCGAGCCGGTGGCACGCGCCACCCCGCCCACCACCCCCGAGCCCGACTGGGCGCCGGCGCTGAGCGGCTTCGTGCCGCCGACCGCCGAGCTGCCCGGCAGCCGGAAGGGCAAGGCCGGCGGCTCGGTCACCGTGGTCCGCACCCCCGATCCCGCCACCCCTGGCGCCGGGACCGTGGCGATCACCTACGACGGGTTCGACGACGGCGACGGCTGGGTCCTCGACGGCACCGAGGGCGCCACCTACCAGGGCGGCCTCACCGGTGGCACGACGTACCACGCCGACATCACCGTCTCGGGGGACCACACGGGGCGCCTCACCGCCGACGCGACCCTGTCGCCTGCGGGCATCGAGGGCTCGATCGAGTCCACGGTGGACGGGCGGACCCTCCGCCTGCCCTGAGCCGCCCGCCTGGTCGTCGCATCGTCGGGCCCTCCTCCGGGCCCGGGCCGGCGCCGCCGACGATGATGGCGCGATGGATCCGATCGACGGGGGCACCATCTCGACGGTGCTGGACGCGTACCTGCCCGAGCGCGCCCGTCTGATCGAGCTGCTCGCGTCGCTCGACGAGGAGCGGTGGCGGCTGCCCACGGAGTGCCCGGCCTACGACGTGAAGGGCATCGCCGCGCACGTCCTGGGCGACGACCTGAGCCTGCTCAGCCGCCAGCGCGACGGGGCCGTCCAGGGCCTGGTCCTGATGGCCGAGCAGCTGCCCGGCGCCGACTTCCGCCAGCTGCTCGACGGCTTCAACGACCAGTGGGTCCACGCCGTCCGGTTCTTGAGCCCGGCCCTCCTCCTGGAGCTGCTCGACCTCGCCGGGCGGTGGACCCACGACTACTACCGGTCCGTCGACCCCGAGGAGCCGGGGGAGCCCGTGCCGCTGTTCGGGTTCCTGCCCGACGCCCCGATGTGGCAGGCCATCGCCCGGGAGTACCTCGAGCGCTGGGCCCACCACAGCCAGATCCGGCGGGCGCTCGGCCTCGGCTCGCTCGCCGATGCGCCGTTCCTCGAGGTCGGCCACGCGATCGTGGCCACCGTGGCCGGGGCGAACCCAGCGGACGGTGCAGTGCCGGAGGACCAGCCGGATCGGTCCTGGAGCATCGGTCCGATCGTGCTCGGTCCCCGCCAGCAGGCCGCCGACCTGCTCACCCTCGCCCACGACGCGGGCGAGGTCGCGGCGCTGGTCACCGGCCCCGACGACGTCGTCGAGCAGTTCGCGCTGCGGGTCGGCCGACGCTGACGGCCGCCGGCCCGGGTCAGCCGCAGGCCGGGTCGTCGGCCTCGAACTGGGCGGTGGTGCAGTAGGTCCCCACCGGGGTGTAGGCGCCCATGGTGGTGCTGGCCAGCTGGCCCGGTTCGAGGTTGATCGCCGACTCGGGGAAGTCCGGGCTGGCGAGCATGTGGCGCAGCAGCAGGAGCCCGTTCACCTTCGTGGACCCCCAGTCGAGCCACGTGACCCCGTTCTCGGCGGTGGCGTTGGCGGGCCGCTCGTCGGGCGTGGAGACCACGAAGGTGAAGTTCCCGTCGGCGTCGAGGGCCACGTCCTCGTCGGTGGCGCACGCGGTCACCGGGTAGGGCTTGCGGTACTCGTTGGTGCACAGCGACCAGTACCGGACCTGCTCGCCCTGGCCCACCGAGCCGGCGCGGGTGTCGGGGAACGTCGGGGCCTTGCCCCGCACCACGGCGATGCGGCCGGGCTGGTGCTCGATGATGGTGGCGACGTAGACGTTGTCGGGGTTGGGGTAGAGCCGGGCCTGGTCGCCGTTGGGCCGGATGAAGATCGGCGCGGGCGGGGCCGGCTTGTCGGTGGACGGGCCGAAGTGCTCCACGATGGCCTGGCCCGCCGGGC
>JAHBSN010000057.1 GCA_019639095.1 Actinomycetota bacterium | reverse complement strand
GTGTGGTCGTAGCCGACCACCCCCCAGGGCATGGCCCGGTTGCGGTCCTCGAGGGTCCGGGGCTTGGCCTCGGCGGCGAAGCCGGTGGAGGGGATCGGTGCGTACCCGGCCGCCTGGTTGGCCAGGCGCGGTCGGATCCAGACCCGGGTGAAGGGGATCGGGTTGCCCTCGGAGCCGGCGGTCCACAGGTGGTTGGTGTCCGAGCTGCTGCCCCCCGACACCGAGGCGCCGAACGAGAAGCCCATCTGCCAGTCGTGGCCCTCCCACGCCGAGGTGAAGATGCGGCGCTGGTCGTTGCGGTTGCTGAGCTGGTTGACGGTCTGGTCCGGCACGCCCGCCGAGGTGTCACGGGTGTTCGAGCCCTGGTACGTCCGGCCGTCGATGCGAACGTGGTCGAGGAGCTGCCCGGCCTCGAAGCTCCACTTCCACGACCGGAGGCGGGGGAACAGCCGCACGTCCTGGCGCGTCGAGCCGGTGGGCGTGAGCGACCGCTCGAGGCGGATGCCGTCGACCTCCGTCGAGAGGTCGGCGCCGCCGAGCAGCCCATCGATGGTGTCGGTGGGGAGGGCCGCCGGGGCGAAGGCGTCGGGGCCGTCCACCGCCGTGCGCACGGCCACGGCGCTGCCCTGGCCGTCGGGGTGCCAGGTCCAGCCGTTGCGCCCGCGGCCGACGAGCACCCACCCGCCGCCGTCGGTGACCATGTCGCAGTAGAACTGCTCGGGCCGATCCAGCCGGGCGGTCCACAGCCAGTACGTGCCCGACGCGCTGTCGGGGTGCTCCTGCTTGATGCCCCAGCACGATGCGCCGGCGGTGCCCGCGGTGGTCCCGTCACCCGCCTTCGCCGGTTGGCAGGCCGTGAGGCCGAGCGCGCCGGCCAGCAGTGCCAGCAGGGCGACGGTGGTGGCGCGCCGTCGGTGGGTCCGCATGGTGGGTCCTCCCCGCGCCACGGATCGCCTCGCCCGGACGCGTGCGACCACCGTAGGTCTCGCCACGCATCGTGGCAACCAGCGGGAATCCGCTACGGAACGTGAGCAGCCGCCAGGGCGGCGCGGAGCTCCTTGGCCGCGGTGGCCTCGCGGTGCGCGATCCCGGCGGCGACGCCCACGATCATCACGTGGGGCAGCAGGCCGTAGTAGGGCACCTCCACGAGGGCGATCACCAGGCTGAGGTGGGCCCACCAGGCGAGCGTGGTGCGGACCTGCCCCGACCGGAAGACCTCGAGCCCGAGCCAGCCGAGGAACAGCGCGAGCCCCACGAACCCGTGGATGAACATGAGGTACCAGAGGAGCCCGTGGGTGCCCACCGGCGGAGAGTTCTCGTAGTAGTTGGTGGGCCGGGGCACCCCGTTGCCCACCAGCGGCGACTCCAGCGCCCCCTTCCACGCATCGACGTAGAGCTCGGACCGGGCCTCGTTCGAGTCGCCCGACCCGTTGATGCGGTCGTTCACCAGCCCGCCGGCCGGTGTGACCACGAGGGCCACCCCCACCAGCGCCACGGCGGCGAAGAGCACGGCCACGGCCCCGAACTTGCCCCGGAACGCCTTGCGGGCGGCGTAGTACGCGAGGGCCACGGTGAGGCCGATCCACAGGCCGCGGTTGGCCGACATGATGATCGGCACCGCGCTCACGACCAGCAGCCCGATGCCCGCCTGACGTCGTCGGCGCGAGGCATCCACGAGCCAGGAGCGCACGAAGAACGGGGTGAGGATGCCCACCGCCGCGCCCCAGCTGTTGGCGGCGGCCCACGGCGCCGCCGGGCGGGCGTAGCTCGTGGTGAGGAACTCGTCGTTGTCGGCCAGGTGCCAGCTGCTGATGCGGGCCACGAAGTCGACCCGGCCGAGCGGGCCGAGCGCCGTGCTGAGCGGCGACGGCATGTCGAGGTGGGGGAGGACCTGGGCCACGTAGCCGAACGCGATCGTGCAGATCCACAGCGCGGCCAGCCAGTCGACGATGCGTTCGGTGGGGAGCGTGTCGGTGGGCACGTTCACCACCCACACCAGCAGCGCGAGGCACCCGGCGAACAGGAGCCAGCGGTAGGTGAAGATCGGCAGCGCCGAGGGCGTGGTGGCCGCGAAGCTGAGCGGGGTCCAGAGCACGAACACCACGAGCGGCGCCGTGGTCCACGGGAACGTGGTCTCGCGGTGGCTGAGCAGGCGGAGCATGACCACCACCGACACCAGCGGCCAGATCAGGCCGTGGGCGCCGATCAGGAACATCACCGGCATGCCCGCGGTGATCGCCCACAACGGCCAGGTGGCGCGCGTGGGCCGGAGGGTCCGGACGCGCGTGGGGGGCTGGATGGGAGGGTCGGGGTCGACGGGGGCGACGCCCGGTTCCCCGACGGTGGTCACGTCCAGACGACCTCGCTGATGCGGACGTCGGCGTGCTGGAGCGCCTCGACGGTGGCCTCCACCGCCGCGCCGTCGTCGTCTTCCACCACCACCGACGTCTTCGACACCCACTGGCCCAGGGCGGCGCCCGCTGCGTTGAGCGTGGGGGTGGCCGCCACGAACACGACCGCCTCGAAGCCCTCGCGCCCGGCCCGGGTGATGAGCGCCTCCACCACCGCCCGGCGCAGCAGGCCGGACGACTCCGCCGAGCCCCGGGGGCGCAGCCACGTGACCGTGGGGGCGGCGGTGCTGACCGCGCCGGCCTCGGCGGGGAGGCTGGCGGGACCGGTGATGCTGGGCCCGGTGATGAGGTCGGTGAACGACGTGACCACCTGGGCCTGGCGGACGTCTCGGTCCGAGCTGCCGGCCAGCACGAACAGGGCCGGGATGCCAGCGAAGGTCAGGCTGGAGGCCAGCTCCTCGGCGAGGGCCAGCGGCGGTTCGACGCGCGTGCCCACCACGAGCACCGACGCGGCGCGACCGCGGGTGCCGCCCGAGACGAGGTCCACCGCCAGCCGGTCGATCGCGGCATCGATCTCGGCGGGGCTGGCCTTGCGGCTCCCGGCGGTGGGCAGGATGCGGATGTTGGCGTCGGGCACCAGCTGCTGCACGCGGCGTCGCCCGCCGCCCAGGCTGTCTCGGCGGTCCACCACCAGGGCCACGGCGAAGCCGGCCAGCACGCACAGCCCGAACACGCCCACGCCCTTGGCGAGGGCCATCTTCGACAGCACGGCGCTCGGCAGCGCGGCTCGGCGGACCAGCTCGCCCACGTCCTCGGTGTCGACGTTGACCCAGACCGAGCGGGACTCGTTGAGGTCGGCCAGGCGCTGCTGGGCGTCCTGCACGGCCGACTGGGCCGCCGACCGCTCGGGGGTGTTGGGCTGGGCCGCGGCGTAGGCGGAGTTGGCCTCGGTGAGGGCGGCGTTGGCGTCCTGGCGCTGCTGGTCGATCCGGGCGATCGCCTTGTCCCGGCGCTCGGCGGCCTGGCGCTGGCGTTCGGCGAGGTAGGCCTCGGCGATGGCGTTGGCCTTGGCCTGGGCCATCTTCGCCGAGCCCGACTCCACCGTGAGCTCGAGGACCAGGGAGTCCTCCTTGGCCGACACGATGAGCGAGCGGAACAGCGCCCGGTTGTCGCCGTCGAGGTCGAGCTTCGCCCGGACCGCGTCGCCCACGGCGTCGGACTTCACGAGGTCCTGCTCGGTGCCCACGTCGAGCTTCTGGGTGTCCTTGGGGCCGGGGTCGAGCGGGTTCTGGATGAGCGTCTTCACCTGCACGCGCGAGGTGGCGCTGTACTTGGGCGGGGCCGACGCGAAGACGAGGTAGCCGAGCACCAGGCCCACCACCGCCGAGCCGAGGATGATCGCGGAGCGACGCCGGACGAGGCCGATCACGTCGGCGACGCGGAATCCGGATTCCAGTTCGGTCATGGGGTTCCTCGGGCCGGGCCGGCCGCGGGTGCGGCCACCGTCACTGATCGGCCGCGGATGCCCGACCACCAGGCATCCAGGTGCATCGATGACCGAAAGATCCGGAGGCCGACCAGGTACGACGTGCCGCCAAGAGTACCGGCCACCAGCAGCCCGAGGAGGTCATCGCCGAGCAGCAGGCGGCAGCCCGCGCCCACCACCCCGACGGTGGCGGCCGACACCGCGATGGCGGTGAGCGCCGGGCGGCCGATGGTGCGCACGCCGAGGCTCAGGTTGGCCTGCCAGCCCGTGAGGCCCTCGGTGGTCAGGATGGTCACGCCCCACACCACGCCGGCCGCGGTGATCCCGTAGCGCTCGGTGAACAGCAGGTTCCCGACGATGTTCACGGTGAGCACGATGAGCGTGTTGAACATCGCCTGGCGGCTGCGGCCGGCCATGAGGATCACGGCGCCCGACGGGCCGAGCGGCGAGGTCACCAGCATCGCCACCGCCAGCGCCACGAGCGCGCCGCGCGCCGCCACCACCTCGGGGCCGAAGAGGCGCAGCAGCGGGGTGGGGAACAGGGCGATCAGCAAGTACGTGGGCCACATCACCGCCACCTGCCAGCCGCCCACGGCCTGCACGAGCTCGGACGCCTCGGCCTTGCGGCCGGTGGACAGCAGCCCGCTCAGGCGCGGCGAGGTGACCTGCACCAGGGCGTCGGCGGCGAAGATGCCGGGCAGCAGGTACCGGGTGCCCGACGCGTAGATGGCGGCGGCGCTGGTGGACAGGATGGCGCCCACCAGGATCGTGTCGAACCAGTTCACCGCCACGATGGCGGCCTGGGCCACGCCTCGGGGCCCGGTGAACGCCCAGAACTCCTTGCGGGCCTGGCGGGTGATCGGCGCGGCCGGTCGCTCGGCCGCCGCCACCGCCGCCCGCACCCGGCTGGACAGGGCCCGCCACGAGAGGACCAGCGCCACCACGTTGCTCGCTGCCCACGCCACCCCCACGCCCCGTGGCCCGGCGCCCAGCACGGCGGCGGTGCCGGCCAGGATCGGCGTGGCGAGCGAGCGGCCGATCTTCTCGATCACCACCTGGGGCACCATCGTGTCGAAGCCGCGGGTGGCCTGCACCACCACGGTGTGCATGGTGGCGAAGGGCACGAAGGGCGCCATGGCGCGCAGCACCGATGCCACCTCGTCCACCCGGGGGCCGTCGGCGAACAGCTCGGCCAGCCACGGCGCCGCCGCCCAGAGCCCCGCGGTGGCCGCCAGGCTCACGACGGCCACGGGCACGAGCGCCACGCGCACCATGGCCGGGACCTCTTCGGGGTGCCCGGTGGCGCGCAGCCGGGCGATGGTGCGCACGAGGCCCGTGGAGGTGCCGAGGCCGCCGATCACGGTGAGGATGTTGAAGATGGCGATCGCCACCACCACCACGCCGGCGTCGCGCACGCCGAGCACGCGGTTGAGCACCACGAGCAGCACGAAGCCCGAGGCGCCGTAGACCACGGCGCCCACGAGGTTGGCGGCGCCGCCACGCGCCACTCCGGCCACGTGGCCCGGCGGACCGGCGGCGGGGGTGCGCTTGGGCGCGCTCGCGTCAGGTGCCGCCGCGCCCGCGGCGGCCGGGTCGGCCACTCAGATCCCCCGGCCGCGCCGGTTCAGCGCGGCGGAGACCTTGCCGGCCGGCACGCCCGCCACCACGGCGAGGGCGATCAGCCCCCGCGGCTCGCGCCACGAGTCCTGCCAGGTGCGGCCCACCTGCTTGAGCGCGTCGGAGCGCCGGCCCTGGGCGGCGATGGCCACGGCGATCTGGCCCTCGATGCGGGCTCGGCCCCGGGGCTCGCGGCCGAAGTCGGGGTGCTGGTCGAGGATCTGCCCGAGGGCGGCCTCCCAGTCCGGCCACTGGTCGCGGAAGTGGGAGCGCACGATCCAGCGCATCTGCAGCAGCGGCTCGGGGATCACCGGCACCGGCTGGTGGCGCGTGGCCCGCAGCATCCACTCGTAGTCCTCGGCGTAGCCGCCGGGGATGTGCTCGTCCATGGGGCCGATGGCGCCCCAGAACGCCTCGGTGCGCACCATGGCCGTGCCCATGTACGCCTCCATGCGGCGCGTGCGCAGCAGGTCGACGTAGCGCAGCACCCCGTCGACGCCCTCGCGCGGGATCACCTTGCCGTCGATCAGGACCTCGAGTCCCGACGAGCACGTGTCGGCCCCGGTCTCCTCGAGCAGCGCCAGCTGGCGGCGGGCCTTCGACGGCAGCCAGAGGTCGTCGTCGTCGCAGAACCCCAGCACGGGCGCCGAGGCGGCGGCGGCGCCGCAGTTGCGGCTGCCGGGCAGGCCGGGGGTGCGGGTGTTGGCGAGGATGCGCACCGGCCGGTGCGGGTCGTCGTCGGCCAGGTCCCACTCGGGTTCGGTCTTGTCCCACACGACGAGGGTCTCGATGGCGCCGGCGTGGTCCTGGGCGCGCACGGCGGCGATCGCCTCGCGGAGCTGCTCGGGGCGGCTGTGCGTGGAGATCACCACGCTCAGGTCGAACCCCGCGGTCTCGTCGGTTGCCTCGTCGGTCGTCAACCGAACATCCTCCAGGTCAGGCGTGCCGGACCCTATCGGGACCGATGGCCCCGCTCGTTAGGACGAGCGCCACGCGTCACCCGTCCGAGGGGGCGCCCGGCGGGTCGGTGGCGATGGGCGTCCAGAACGGGAACGTGACGTGCGGGACGCCCAGGTGGTGGTCGATGCGGCCCTGGTCGGCGAGCGCCCGGAGGCAGCCCCGCACGTGGTCGGGACCGCCGGCCAGCGTGGCGTAGTCGGCCACCGACAGCAGCAGCGGGCCGTCGGCGTCGCCCTCCCGCAGCACGGCGTCGACCTCGAGCGTGGGCCGGCACGGGTTGGCCGGGTCGACGAGCACGCAGTGGTACACGACCCGCTCGAACACCGACAGGGCGCGGACGATCACGCTCGTGCCCCTCGCCGGAGCCGGACGCGGTGGGGGTGCCCGCCGCTACCGTCGCCGGGATGGCCGACCCGAACGACGACGAGGCCCGGCTGGCCGAGCTGGCCGCCGTGCTGGCCGACGCCGTCGACGCCGCGATCGGCCCGTGGGTGGTGCGCAGCGTGGCCGCGGTGGCCGACGCCTGGCGGCCCGGGCTGGCACCCCAGCTCGTGCCGGCGGCCACCGAGGCCGGGCGGCGGGCGGTGGGCGACGTGGGGGCGCGGGTGCGGGCGTTGCTCGAGGCCGACGTCGACCAGCAGGCCACCGGGCCGCTGGCGGTGCTGCGCGACGCCGTGCGGTACCCCACCGCGGTGCTGGCCGAGGCCGGCGTGCCGCCGGTGGCGCGAGACGAGTTCGCCGAGCGGGCGTTCCCCGACGACGCCTACGGGCTCACCCCGGCCGCCTTCGCCGACGTGGACCCGACGCTGCACGAGCCCGGTCTGGTGTGGGGCGCGGCCAAGGCCCACGTGGTGCTGGCCCGGCGCCGGGCCGAGGGCCGCCGCTGACCTAGCGCGTGGCCCAGGCATCGTCGGCGGCGGCGAGCGCCTCGACCTCGGGCTGGAGCACGCCGTCGCGCAGGTCGGCCAGGCTCACGTGCTCGAGCACCCCGCGCAGGCTCGCCCGCAGCGCGATCCACGCCCGCTGCAGCACGGCGAGGTCGTCGGGGTAGTCGAGGGCGTCGGGCCGCTCGCCGCGCACGTCGGCCAGCGGGCCCTCGGTGGCGCGGATGATGTCGGCCATCGTGATGTCGGCCGGCGGACGGCTCAACCAGTAGCCCCCCTCGGCGCCGCGCACGCTGCCCACGAGCTGGCCCCGCTTGAGGTCGGCGAGGATGTGCTCGAGGAACTTCGACGGGATGTCCTGCGCCTCGGCGATGGCCTGCCGGGTGAGCGGCACGGGTCGGCTGCCATCGGCCGGGTAGGCGCGGGCCAGCTCGATGGCGGCCCGGACCGCGTAGTCGACCTTGGCGGTGGTGCGCACGGAGAGCCCCTCAGTCGTCGCGCTCGTCGAAGCGCTGCCAGCCGGCGTCGGTGATGGACCGGGACTCGAAGAACAGGCAGTGCTCGGGGCAGGCGAACGGTGCCGTCTCGTTGGCGTCGACGCGGCAGCGCTGCACCTGCTCGCCCGAGGCGGTGGTGCGCGTGGAGTAGTGGCGGCAATCCTGGCGAACGGCCATGGGCCCAGTCTCCCACGCGGCCCGTGGGCGGGGCCGCCCGCGCGGTGGCCTAGCCTCCGCGTCCATGGCTGAGCGGCTCGTGGTGATCGGGGGCAACCCTGCCGGCATGGCCGCCGCCACCAACGCCCGCCGGGGTCGGCCCGACCTCGAGATCGTGGCCGTGGAGCGCGGCAGCCACACGAGCTACTCCAGCTGCGGCCTGCCCTACCTGGTGGGTGGGGCGGTGGGCAGCGTCGACGACCTCGTGGTGCGCACGCCCCAGGAGTTCCGCGACCACCACCGCATCGACGTGCGCCTGCGCCACGAGGTGGTGGGCATCGACCTCGACGCCCGTCGCATCGAGGTCCGGGCCCTGGACCAGGCCCGCACCCTGCACCTCGGCTTCGACCTGCTCCACCTCGCCACCGGCGCCCGCCCCAACCGGCCCGACCTGCCCGGCGTCGACGAGCCGTGGGTCCACGGCGTCCAGACCATCGACGACACCACGCGGCTGCTGCGGGCCGTGGAGGAGCAGCGCTGCCGCCGGGTCGTCGTGGTGGGCAGCGGCTACATCGGGCTGGAGCTGGCCGAGGCCTTCGTGGATCGCGGGGTCGAGGTCACCCTCCTCGAGGCCGGGCCCCAGCCGCTGGCGGCCATCGACCCCGACCTCGGCGCCCAGGTGGCCGCCGTGCTGCGGGGCTACGGCGTGGGCCTGCGCCTCGGCGTGCAGGTCCAGGGGTTCGAGGACCACCAGGTGCTCACCAGCGAGGGCCCGGTCCCGGCCGACCTCGTGGTGCTCGGCACCGGCGTGCGCCCCGCGTCGGAGCTGGCGCTCGACGCCGGCCTGGCGGCCGGCGCCAACGGCGCCATCGCGGTCGACCACCGCCAGCGCACCAGCGCGTCGGGGATCTACGCCGCGGGCGACTGCGCCGACACCTACCACCTCGTCAGCCGGCGACGCGTCCACATCGCCCTCGGCACGGTGGCCAACAAGACCGCGCGCGTGGCCGGCACCAACCTCGGCGGCGGCTACGCCACCTTCCCCGGCGTCCTCGGCACCGCGCTCACCCGCGTGTGCCAGTTCGAGATCGCCCGCACCGGGCTCAACCAGGCCCAGGCCCGTGAGGCGGGGCTGGAGTTCGTGGTCGGCACCGCCCAGGCCACGAGCCGGGCCGGCTACTTCCCGGGCGCGGTCGACGTCACCGCCCGGGTCATCGCCGAGCGGGGCACCGGGCGGGTGCTCGGCGGCCAGCTCCTCGGCGGCGACCGCGTCGGCAAGCGCATCGACACGCTGGCCACCGCCATCACCGCCGGGTTCACCGCGTCGCAGGTGATCGACCTCGACCTCGGCTACGCCCCGGCGGTCTCCACGCTGTGGGACCCGGTCCAGGTGGCGGCCCAGGAGGCGGCCAACCTCGTCGCCCGCGGGTCGGCCCGTTGACCCTCGCCGACGACCGCGACGCCCTCCGCGCCGACGCGTCGCTCCACGGCCGGGCCTTCAGCGACGCCTGGCGCGCCACCGTCGACGCCTGGCTGGTGGAGCGCTTCGCCGAGGCCGTCGCCGGCGCCGGCGAGGACGGCTCGGGCCTGGCGCTGGTGGCGGTGGGCGGCTACGGCCGGGGCGACCTCGCGCCCGCGTCCGACCTCGACCTGCTCCTCCTGCACGACCGCCGGACCGCGCCTGCCGCGGTGGCCGAGAAGCTCTGGTACCCGATCTGGGACGAGGGCCTGAAGCTCGGTCACTCGGTGCGCACCGCCGCCGAGGCGCTCGACCTCGCCGCGTCGGACCTCGACACCGCCACGTCGCTGCTCTCGGCCCGGCACGTGGCCGGCGACCCGGAGCTGAGCGAGGAGCTGGCCACGCTGGCGTCGGCCCAGTGGCGCAAGCGGGCCAAGCGCCACCTCGGGATGCTGCGGACGTCGGTGGCCGCACGTCAGGAGCAGTTCGGCGAGGTGGCGTTCCTGCTCGAGCCCGACCTCAAGGAGGGCCGGGGCGGCCTGCGCGACGTCCACGCCCTGCGCTGGGCCGAGGCGGCCCGGCGGATCCTGGAGGACGGCGACGACGAGGCGCTGGCCGCCGCCGAGGCGGTGCTGTTCGACGCCCGGGTCGAGCTCCACCGGACCACCGGCCGCGCCACCGACCGGCTCGTGCTCCAGGACCAGGACGCCGTGGCCGAGGCCCTGGGCACCACCGCCGACGACCTGATGACCGACCTCGCCCGGGCGGCTCGCACCGTCGCCTGGATCGCCGACGAGGCGTGGGGCCGCGTCGGCGCCTCCCTGTCCACCGGCAGCAGCCTGCTCGGGTGGCGCAGCCGCACCCGGTCGCCCGGACTGGTGATCCGCGACGGGCAGGTGCGGCTCGAGCCCAACTGCGACCCGTCCAAGCGACCCGGGCTCGTGCTCGACGCCGCCATCCTCGCCACCGCCAAGGGCGCCCGCCTGGCCCGGAGCACCCACGAGCAGCTCGCCGCCCGCTCCCCGGCGCCCCCCGAGGTGTGGCCCGACGAGCTGCGGGCCCGCTTCGTGGAGCTGCTCGGCCACGGCCACGACGCCATCCTCGTGATCGAGGCCCTGGACCACACCGGCCTGTGGGAGCGCTTCCTGCCCGAGTGGGAGGCCGTGCGCAACCGCCCCCAGCGCAACGCCTACCACCGCTTCACCGTTGACCGGCACCTGCTCGAGGCCACCGCCAACGCCGCCGCCCTCGTCGACCGGGTCGACCGGCCCGACCTGCTGCTCGTGGGCACCCTGCTGCACGACATCGGCAAGGGGCGCGGCGGCGACCACACCGAGGTGGGGATGGCGCTGATCGAGGAGATCGGGCCTCGGATGGGCTTCGACGCCGACGACACCGCCGTGCTCGTCGACCTGTGCCGGCACCACCTGCTGCTCCCCGACGTCGCCACCCGGCGCGACCTCGGCGACGAGGCCACCATCGCCGGTGTGGCCGACGCGGTGGGCGACCGCACCCGCCTCCACCTCCTCGCCGCCCTCACCGAGGCCGACTCGCTCGCCACCGGCCCGGCGGCCTGGGGCGCGTGGAAGGCCGACCTCGTCCGCGAGCTGGTGCGCCGCGTCGACCACCACCTGGGCGGCGGCGCCCTCGCCGCCCTCACCACGGTGGAGTTCCCCGACGCCGCCCAGCGCCGGCTCATGGCCGACGGGGCCGTGGTGGTGCAGGCGTCCGACGACCTCATCACCGTGATCGCCCCGGACCGCGCCGGGCTCTTCGCCCGGGTGGCCGGCGTGCTCGCCCTGCACGGTCTCGACGTGCTCGCCGCCGACGCCGCCTCCGAGGGGCCCATGGCGATCGAGGCGTTCCGGGTGACGTCGCGCTTCGGCTCGATGGTGCCGTGGGACCGCGTGACCGCCCACGTGCACGCCGCGCTGGAGGACCGCCTCGCCATCGAGGCCCGGCTCGCCGACCGCATCCGCACGTACCAGGCCCGCACTCCGTCCCACCGGCTCCCGCCCCCGGTGGTGCGCTTCGACGACGCCGCCTCGGCCACCGCCACCGTGGTGGAGGTGCACGCGCCCGACCGCGTCGGCCTGCTCTACCGGGTCAGCCGGGCCTTCGCCGAGCTCGCCATCGACGTGCGGGTGGCCAAGGTGCAGACGCTCGGCGACCTCGTGGTCGACTCGTTCTACGTGACCACCGCCGACGGTTCGGTGGTGTCGGACCCCGTGGTCCGCGCCGAGCTCGAGCGGGCGCTGCTGCACGCCGTGTCCTGAGCGCGTCGGTAGGGTTCGCGCCATGGCCCGACCGCCGATCACCGAGACCGACCTGCTGCGGTGGGCGGAGGCGCTGTCGGGCATCGCCCGCACCGGGCTGGGCTTCACCGAGAGCCAGTACGAGCGCGAGCGCTTCGAGGAGGTGCTCGCCGTGGCGGCCGACATCCGCCACGCCATCGACACCGACGTCGACCGCGAGCACCTGGTCCAGGAGTGGCTGAAGGGCGTAGGCCAGGGCGTCCCCGGCTACGTCACGCCCAAGGTGGCGGTGGGTGCGGTGGTGGGCAACGACGACGGCGAGCTCCTGTTGATCCAGCGGTCCGATTCGGGCGTGTGGCTCTACCCCACGGGCTGGGCCGACGTCGGCTACTCCGCCGCCGAGGTGGCGGTGAAGGAGGTGGCCGAGGAGACGGGCATCCACTGCGAGGTGGTCGGGCTCATCGCCGTGCTCGACGGCCTGCGCCTCGGGTTCACCCGCGTGCCGCTCTACTCGCTGGTGTTCCACTGCCGGGCGGTGGGCGGCGAGCTGGCGCCGCACCCGCTTGAGACGCTGGACGCCGGCTGGTTCGCCCGGGACGCGCTGCCCAGCCCGCTGGCCGGCTACGAGCAGTGGGGCGAGCTGGCCTTCGCCGCCATCGAGGGCCACGCCGGCCCGGTGTGGTTCGACTCGCCCCGCGACCCGCCCTGGTTGGGGTAGGTCGGGCCGGGCTCAGCCCGGCTTGGCGGCCTCGAGCACCAGGGTCTGGTAGTCGTTCCAGGCCTCGTTGATCTGGTTGCCGTGCTGGTCGACGTCGGCGAAGTCGGGGTCCTCGGTGTCGCCCACCGGGTAGCGGTGGATGCCGGTGAATCCGGCGTCGGCGAGCGCCTTCGTGAGCGCCGCCTCCGTGTAGAGGAAGCGGTGCCCGTAGCCGGAGAACAGCCGGTTGACGGCGTAGATCGGGTCGTCGGCCACCGCCGGGTCGATGCCGTTGCGGAGGTTCGACTCCCGGGCGAGCGTGGTCACCTCGTCGCCCGGGTCCTGGGTGAGGGCGATCACCCGGTCGAAGTCGGGGGTGAGGATGCGGAGGCGCCCGCCCGGCTTCAGGATGCGGAAGCACTCGGCGAGCATGTGGGTGCCCACCGGGTGGTCGACGTGCTCGATCATGTGCTCGGTGTGGATGCGGTCCACCGTGGCGTCGTCGAACGGGAACGGGTCGTTGGCGTCGAGGAAGACGACGTCGGGGCGGGACGGGATGAGGTCGGTGGCGAGCCAGCCGTCGAGCTTCGAGGGCCCCGAGCCGATCATCAGCCGCACCCGCGGGTTGGCGGCGAAGTACGCCTTGAGCTTGCGGCCCCGCATCGCCTTCTGGGCCACCGTCCAGCCCGACTGCGTGGTCTGGGTGAGGAACGGCGACCCGCTCACGGCTTCACGGACGCGGCGTGCGGCTCCCGACATGGCTGGGGACTCTACCGGGTGACCGATCCGTCCAGATCGACCCTCAGTCGCCTCGCAGGAACCGCTCCACCTCTTCCACCAGCTCGGCGGGATCGGAGTCGGCGAGGGCGTCGAGGTCGTCGTCGGCCTCGGTCGAGGGCTGGTCGTCGGCGGCCTCCTCGAGGCCGTGCACGTAGGCGGCGGTGTCGTCGTCGTCGGCCACCAGCTCGTCGATCTGGCGCTCGTAGGCGGCGCTGGCGATCTCGAGGTCGGTGGTGGGGAGGGACAGGCCGAGCACGGCCATGGCCCGCTCCACCAGCGCCAGGGTCGCCTTGGGCGAGGGCGCGCCCGAGACGTAGGTGGGCACCGACGCCCACAGCGACGCGGAGGGCCGGCCGGCCTGGCTGCAGGTGGCGTGGAGCACCCCCACGATGCCGGTGGGGCCCTCGTAGCCGGAGCGCACGAGGTGGAGGCGCTCGATCAGCTCGGGGTCGTCGGCGGTGCCCGACACCGCCGTGGGCCGAGAGTGCGGCACGTCGGACAGGAGGGCGCCCAGGGTGAGCACGAGCGACGCGTCGAGCGCCTCGGCCGCCTCCAGCACCGCCGCGCAGTAGGTGCGCCAGCGCAGGTGGGGCTCGTGGCCGACGAGGACCACGAGGTCGCTGCCCGCGGCGGTGGGGGCGGCCCACAGCTCGGTGTCGGGCCAGGTGAGGTGGCGCGTGCCGTCGGGGCCGGTGGAGACCATCGGGCGAGTGGTGGTGAAGTCGAAGAAGTCCTCGGCCTCGATGGTGGCCACGTGCTCGGCGTCGTGGCGGTCGGCCAGCCAGCGGGCCGCGCTCGAGGCGGCGTCGCCCGCGTCGTTCCAGCCCTCGAACGCGGCCACGAGGACGGGTCGACGGAGCTTGGGACGGCGGTGCCAGCGGAGCGCGCTCACGCCGTCCACGCTATCGACCAGCCGTGTCGGCGGTGCGGGCGCCAGGACAGCAAGCCTTCAGCGGATGGTCACCGGGCAGGAACCTGGCGGTCGGCCGGCCGCAACACCCGTTCCGTACCGTCGGTGCCATGCCACGACTCCCCTCGATCATCCGTGGCCTCGGTGCAGCTGGTGCGACGGCGAACGCCCGGGCCGAACTGGAATCCGAACACGTGCGGGGCGTCCAGACCGCCCTGCTCGTGAAGCACCTCGAGAGCTCAGGCCGCGGCCACCGTCCCCTGGGGTCGGCCGCCGCCGAGGCACGGGTCGCCTGAGACCCACGGGTCGCATGACGACCCGCCGTACCGTCGCCGGGCCTCGGATGTCCCCCCGAGGCCCGGACGACGGATCGGTCCGCCCGGTCCCCCGGGTCGCCGTCCGCCCACACCCGGACGGCCCCGGGACCGGCGACGGCGCGCCTCGGGCGCCTGGTCGCTTCTGGTGCCGCAATCTGCCACGCGTGTGCGGAGCCGGGCTTCAGATCGGTGAGGGCCTGAACCTGCGCGCTCAGCTCGGATCGACCTGCTGGGCCTCCGTGCCGGTGTCGAAGAACCTGTCGAGGTACTCGCCCGGCTCGAGGTGGCTGCCGCGGACCAGTGAGAACACCTCGGCCCCGGCCACCGCGCTGTCGGCGAGGCGGAATGCCTGGGCCAGGCCGAGGTCTCGGTTGCCGAGCTCGGCGGCGTAGGTCGAGGCCTCCGCCTGCGCCCGCCGGATCGCCTCGTCGATGGAGCGTGCCCGCCACAGCGTGATTCGCTCCTCGTACCAGTGGTGCCCGGACGCCGCATCGTCGTCGGGGTGCTCGATGACGCATCGCACGCTGAACCACGACGCATCCTTCACGAGCCCATCCTGCCCGCAGCACTGAGCCTGGGCCGTCTTCCAGCACTGCTCGACACGCAACTGGCACCGATACCGAAAAATCTTGAAACATTCTGAGATGCGTGTCGATCGAACATGTGTTGGGGTATACTCATCGGCATGGATGGCGGAGCATGTGACCCGTTCTCGGCGTTGACGCAGGCGGCGTCGGCGTGCGCGGCGGTGGACGTGGTCGGGTTGACCGATGGCGAGGTGCTCGACGTGGCGCTCGGGGTCGCCGGCGTGTTGGGTCTGGTGGAGTCGGTGTTGGCGCGGGTGGCGGCGGCGTTGGGGGTGCGGTCGTTGCACTCGTGTGATCAGGTCCGGTCGGTGCCGTCGTGGTTGGCGGGGCGCACGGAGCTGTCGCATGGTCGGGCGAAGGCGCTGGTCACCACCGGGCGGGGGTTGGCGGCCTGCCCCCTTGTGGAGGCCGCGTACGCCGAAGGTCGGTTGGGGTCGCCGAAGGTCGAGGCCATGATCGAGGTGCGCGAGGGGGTGGAGGA
>JAHBSN010000056.1 GCA_019639095.1 Actinomycetota bacterium | reverse complement strand
CAGCAGACCGTCACCTACGTGGGGTCCTACCAGCCAATCTACTACCTGCTCGTGGGCCTGCCGTCGCGGTGGCTCCCGCCGTCCACCGGCTGGTACGCCATGCGGGTGGTGTCGGCCCTGCTGGTGGCCGCGCTGCTGGCGTCGGCCGCTCGCTCGGTGGCCGAGCTCGCCCGTCGGCCGTGGGTGGTGGTGGGCGCGGCCGCCGCGGTCACGCCCACGGTGCTGTTCCTGAGCGGGGCGATGAACCCCAACAGCGTCGAGATCGCCGCCTCGCTGGCGGTGTGGGCCTCGCTGCTCGCCCTGCTGGCCGGCAGCGGCGCGCCGCCGGGTCGGAACGTGGCTCGGGTGGGCGTGGCCACGGTGGCGTTGGCGTGCACGCGGCCGACCTCCCCGGTGCTGCTGCTCGCGATCGTGGTGTTCGCGCTCCTCTTCGGTGCCACGAGGGAGCGACTCGTCGAGCTCTGGGCCTCGCCCCGCGTGCGCGTGCTGCTCGGCGTGGTCGGCGCGGCCGTGCTGGCGAACCTGGCCTTCGTGGCGGCCAACGACGCCCTGGCCAACGTCATCCACTTCCGCACCGATCCGCGCTCGACCGCCGAGTGGACACGCACGGGGGTCGACTACACCCCCCGGTGGCTCGACGAGGCGCTCGGTTCGCTGGCCTGGTTGGGGTTCGGCGCGGTCCGGCTCCCGCCGTGGGTGCGGTGGCTTTGGTGGGCCACGATCGCCGCGGTGATCGTGGTGGGTCTGGTGCGAGGGTCGAACCGGCAGCGGGCCGTGCTGGGGCTGCTCACCGCGGCGGGGCTGATCGGACCGATCGTGGCCACCGTCATGACGCCCGAGGTGCAGTGGCAGGGCCGCTACGGGCTGCCGGTGCTGATCGGCATCCCCCTGCTGGCGGGCCTCGCGGCCGACCGGCGCGCCGGCGTCGGGGCGGTCGATCGCTGGGTGACCTCGGGTCTCGTCGCTGCGGTGGCCCTCGGTCAGGTGGCGGCCCACCAGCAGCTCATGGTCCGCAACCTGCTCGGCCTCCCGGCCGGACTGCTGCGGGGCGTGCTCAACGCCACGTGGAACGGACCGCTCCCGCCGCTCGCCCTGCTCGGCATGGCCCTGATCGGTTCGGCGGGGTTCGCGGCGCTCGCCTTGGCCCTGATCTGGCGGCCCCCCACCGCGCTCGAGCCCGCGCCCGAGGGCTCGGCCACCCCCGATGCGGTCGCGTCGGGGGAGGACCCGCCCGTGCTCGACGGGGTGGCGCCGGCGACCTGAAGGTCAGCGGGCGCCCTGGCGCAGCAGCACCACGGGCACGGTCTTGGCCAGGATGGCCAGGTCGGTGGCGAGCGACCAGTTGTCGACGTAGTACAGGTCGAGGCGGGTGTAGTCCTCGAAGCTCGTGTCGCTGCGGCCGTTGACCTGCCACATGCCGGTGATGCCGGGCTTGACCCGCAGCCGCTGGGTCAGGAGGGCGTCCCACTCCTCGGTCTCGTGGGGCAGGGCCGGGCGCGGGCCCACCAGGCTCATGTCGCCGCGCAGCACGTTCCACAGCTGGGGCAGCTCGTCGATCGAGGTGGCCCGCAGGATCCGCCCCACGCGGGTGATGCGCGGGTCGTGCTCCATCTTGAAGAGCGGGCCGTCGGCCTCGTTGTGCTCGAGCAGCTCGGCCAGGCGCGCCTCGGCGTCGACCACCATCGTGCGCAGCTTGAGGACCTGGAACGGCGCCGAGTCCTGGCCGACCCGGGTCTGGCTGAACAGCACGGGGCCCTTGGAGTCGAGCTTGATGGCCACCGCGGCCACGACGGCGATCGGCGACGTGAGCACCAGGCCGAAGGCGGCGCCCACGATGTCGAAGGTCCGCTTGGCCACGGCCCGCCAGCCACCCCGGGTGACCGGCTCCACGTAGACGACGGGGAAGCGCCCGAGGGGCCGGACCGTGAGGCGCTGGGACGAGATGTCGCGCAGCGTGGAGCTGAGCTCGACGTGCACGCCCTGGTCGAGCAGGTCCCGGGCGAGGCGGTTGGTGACGGCGCTCTCCACGCCGCTGGCGGCCACGATGACGCTGGCGTTGGGGTACTCGGCGAGGATGCCGGGGAGGTCGGCCACGCCGCCGAGCAGCGGCACGCCGGGCACGGGCTCCCGACTCGGGGCGTGGTCGTCGACGAACCCGATCACCTCGTACCCCAGCCACGGCTCGGTCTGGAGCATGGCGGCGATGTCGCGGCCCTCGGGGTTGGCGCCGGCGATCACGACGTAGCGGACCATCCGGCCGGCCGAGCGCAGGCGCAGGAACACCCGGCGGGCGATCTCGCGCTCGAGGGTCACCACCAGGCAGGCGGTGACGGCCAGGATCACGAGCGAGGAGCGCCGGAGGAGCACGTTGGCGAAGTTGGCCACGAGCGACACGGCGAGGGTGCCGAGCAGCGTGGCGTTGATGATGCGGCGGAACTCGTCGATGCGCCGGCCGATGAACCGGGTGTTGTACAGCCGCTGGTTGGCGAACAGGGCGATCCACACCGGCAGGGCCACCACGGCGGCCCAGCCGAGCTGCTCGGAGGACTGGGCGGCGGTGGGGTCCCACCGCTCGAAGATCGCCACCGCCACCACGATGCTCACCGCCAGGGCGGCGGCGTCGGCGGCGATCAGGATGAGCTTGGGGCGCAGGGCCGAGCGGGCGGCGCTGGCCGGGTCGGGCCCGACCGCGGGCGCGCTCCGCGGCGCCTCCGGGGCCACCGACGGGGCGGGGCGGGGGGCGCGGACCGGCGACGGCGTGGTGCCTCGCATGATCGGCCTCCCTTCCATTGGTCACTGAGCGTAGCGGAAATGTCCACGATGGTCACGTGGAGTAAGGATCGTTACGCGACGTTCACACGCAGCTTGATCGGCAGCCGCCTCCGGCCGTGAAGGTCACGGCGCGACGGGTTTTCCGACGAGACCGACGAAACGCCCTACCTATGACGGCGGTTCGGCCGATCCGTCCGACATGTCCGGAGGCCGAGCCCACCCCGACGCCGACGAGCCCTACGGTGGCCCGATGCGCCGACCCCGCCGTCGAGGTCTCGTGCTCGGCATCCTCGGGGTCACGGTGCTCTGGCTGGTGGTGGTCGGTTGGCTCCTCGCCGATGCCCGCTCGGCCACCGAGTCGGGCCGCCAGCGCCTCGAGGGCGTGCGGGCCGGCGCCACGCCGTCGTCGCTCCTCGCGCCAGACACCCGGGACCAGCTGGCGGCGGCCGAGGCCGACTTCGACCACGCCCGGTCCCGGCTCCGCAGCCCGCTGCTCACCCCCCTGCGCGTGCTGCCGGTGGCCGGCCGCCACCTGCGGGCCGCCGACCGCGTCGTCCGCAACGCCCGGGGGTCGGCATCGCTGGCGATCGTGGCGGTGGGCGAGCTCCAGGACCTGGCCGACCGGCCGCTCCCCGCGGGCCCGGCGCGCGTGGAGGCCCTCGACGACCTCGCCGACATCGTGGCCCGCACCCGCGCCGGGCTGGAGGAGCTCGATCCCGGAGATCCCGACGCGCTGGTGGGCCCGCTCGCCGACGCCGTCGAGGCGCTGGGGCGCGAGCGCCGCGAGACGCTTCGCGGGCTCGACCACGCCGAGTCCGCCACCCGGGCCCTCGCCGGCGTCCTCACCGGGCCCACGCCCTACCTCCTGGTGGGCGCCAACAACGCCGAGATGCGCGCCGGGAGCGGCATGTTCCTCTCGGCCGCCACGCTCGGGTTCGACCAGGGCCGCCTGGAGCTGGGCGAGGTGCGGCCCACCCAGGAGCTGGTGCTGCCGGCCGGATCGGTTCCCGTCAGCGGCGACCTGGCGGCCAACTGGCCCTGGCTCGACGCGGGCCGGGACCTGCGCAACATGGGCCTCACGGTCGACTTCCCCCAGAGCGCCGAGCTGGCCGCCGCCAACTGGGCCCGGGTGCCCGGCGGGACGCAGGTGGGCGGGGTGATCGTGGTCGACGTGGACGCCCTGCGGGCCCTGCTGCGGGTGGTGGGGCCGGTGGAGGTGGGCGGCGTGTCGTACACCGCCGACACCGTTCGCGGCGAGCTGCTGCGCGAGCAGTACCGCCGCTACGACGACCGCGACGCCCGTCGCGACCAGATCGGCGAGGTGGCCAAGGAGGTGTTCCGGCGGATCGAGGCCGGCGACTGGGACCTCGACCAGCTCGCCACCGCCCTCATCGACTCGGTGCAGCGCCGCCACCTCCTGGTGTGGTCGAGCGATCCCGACGTGCAGGAGGCGTGGCGGACGGTGGGGGCCGACGGCCGCCTGCAGGACCGCTCGCTCGCCGTCTCGCTCCTGAACCGCGGGGCCGAGAAGCTCGACTCGTACCTCGACGTGCACGCCAAGCTGCGCTCGAGCGCCCCCGACGGCGGCGGTCGGGTCCGGGTGAAGCTCACCTACACCGTGCGCAACGACGCCCCGGATTCCGGGCCGGCCTACCTGATCGGCCCCAACATCGAGGGCATGGAGGCGGGGGAGCACCGGGCGATCGTGGTGGTGAACCTGCCCGCCGGCACCACCGACGTGGTGCTCGACGGGGCTCGCCAGACGCTCTCGGGGGGTGACGGTCCCACCGTGGTGGTGGCCGGCGAGCTGTCGGTGGAGCGGGGCGCCACGGCCACGGTGGAGGTGACCGCGCTGCTGCCCGAGGGGCTCGACGCCCTGGTCCTGGAGCCGTCGGCCCGGGTGCCGCGCACCGTGTGGGACGTGGACGGGCTGGAGCTGGAGCTCGACCGGCGGCGGACGCTGCGCGTGGGGAACTGATCGCGTCGTCACCACCAAGCGTAGCGGTCTCAGTCACTTCGTCACGCAGCGTGTTGACGGGTGTCCGATTCTCGCGTACGGTGGCCGCATGACGATCCGTCGGTCGCTCCAGGTCTTCCTCGCTCTCGTGGTCGCCGTCGTGGCGCTCGGGCTGGCCCAGCCGGCCGGCGCCGTCGACAACCCCGACTACACCGCGCCCCCGCCGTCCACCGTGGTGCAGTCCACCACGCCGGCGCCGGTGCAGCAGGTCCAGACCGCTGCCGCCGTGCCCGATCGCCTCGCCATCACCGGGTCCGACTCCGCCCAGCTCGCCGTCATCGGCGCCGTGCTGGTCGCCGGCGGTGCCGTCGTGCTGGTGGCCCGTCGTCGCGTGACCGCCTGATCAACTGGGGGGACGGCGCCGGGATCGATCCCGGGCCGCCAGATCAGCGGCGCCGCCGACGCGCCACCAGCAACGGCTCCACCACGCCCCGGAAGGCGGCGATGGTGTCGTCGATGCCCCCGCCGTCGGGCGGGATGCGCAGCCGGGCCGGGTCGGCCAATCCCGCGTCGAGCTCGGCGAGCAGCGTCGCCTCGTCGGTGGCCAGGTGCACCAACCCGCGCTCGGCCATCCACGCCGTGAACCGCACCTGGTGGTCGTCGACGTGCTCGCCGAGATCGCCGCGGCGCGGGACCGCCACCGGCTGACGACCCACCGAGCGGGCGTCCATGATCCCGCCAGGGCCGCCCTGGGCGACCACGACGTCGGCCTCGGCCATGGCGGCCACGAGCTCCTGGTGGGGGAGCAGGGCCACGGCGCGCACCGACGGCACCGGGGGCGGCGGGTCGGTGGTGCCGAGCTGGAGCAGCACGGGCACGTCGGGGTGGGCCGTGGCCCAGGCGTGGATCCAGCCGACGAGCCGGGCGAAGGGGTGGTGGTCGGTGCCCACCGTGACCACCACGCGGTAGGGGCCCTCCGGGCCGGTCGGGTCGGTCACAGCAGGGGCCCGATCACGACCGTGTCCTTGTAGAGCGCCTGCTGCTCGGGCCACTGCACGCAGAAGCGCGTGGTGAAGGGACGGCAGAGCCGGCCGGTGAGCGTGGGGGAGTCGATGCGGTCGAACACCTCCACGTACACGGTGGGGATCCGCAGCACCCAGGCGATCACGAAGAACGGCACGGCCACCCCCGCCCCGGTGGAGACGACGAGGTCCGGACGGAGCCGTCGCACGGTCCGCACGGCGAGCCACAGGTTGCGCAGCAGGTTCGGGATGTTGCGGGTGGTTGGGTGGAACGCCCACACCACGTCCTCGCCGGCCAGCAGCGAGCGGGCGTCGGGCATGTCGAAGCTCACCCAGGTGCGGTCGTGGTCCTGCCACCACGGGCGCAGGCTGATCAGCTGGGCGAGGTGGCCGCCGCCCGATCCCACGAGGAGCACGCGCGCCCGGGCCGAGGTGGGGTCCGGGGCTCCGTTCACGAGACGGCACGGTAGCCCCCGCCGAGTGGTGCGCCGACGGACCGGGTCCATACCCTCGGCCCCGATGATCCGCCTCGACGCCGCCACCTTCCTGCTGCAGTGGGCGGTCGGCGGGCTCCTGTTCACCTGGGTCACCACGCGCCGGCGGGAGGTCGGCCTCGGCTACGGCTGGCTCATGCGGGGCACCTTCGCCCTCTTCGCGCTGGCGTCGGTGGTGGTGGGCCAGGTGGTGGGCCCGGTTCCGGTGCGCGACGTCGCCGCCCTCGGGGTGGTGGCGGCCGCCGCGGCCGCGCTGGTGGTGTCGGTGCAGCGCCGGTCGGCCGGCGTGGCCGGCCAGCGCGAGGTGGTGGAGCGTCGCTCGGCCCGGGTGGCGGCCATGACCGGCATCGACCGGGAGGAGCAGCGCTTCGACGCCGACGCCCCGGAGTTCCCACCCGCGCTCGACCTGGTGGCGCCGGCCATCGGCCTGGTGGGCCTGGTGGCGGCGGGCATCGACGCCGGCTCGCCGGCGTGGCTGTCGGTGCTGCGGCTCCTCGTGGGCGCGGCCTTCCTGGGCGCCGTCACCGACGCCATGCTCCTCGGCCACTGGTACCTCGTGCAGCCCGGTCTCGCCCGCGGCCCGCTGCTCGAGCTGGTGCGGTGGACGGGGTGGATCTGGCCGCTCGAGGTGGCGGTGTTCCTGATCCCGGTGGGCATGGTGTCGGTCCTGAACGGCACGATCGACGATGACTACGGCGGCATCCTCGGCTGGATGTGGGTCACCTGCGCCGTCACCACGATCGGCCTGGTGCTGGTGACCCGGGCCGCACTGAAGGAGCGGCAGTACTCGGCGGTCATGGCCGCCACCGGGCTGCTCTACCTCGCCATCCTCACCGCCTTCGGCACCGACCTGGTGGCCCGGGCGTTGCTCGCCTGAACCTCCGGTCGGGGGGTGCCCCGTGCCCCTCGACGGTCAGGGGGCGGGGGCGTCGGTGGTGCGGGCGGCGCCGGGCAGGTCGCCCAGCCCCAGCTCCGGTGGGAGGTCGGCGAGCACCGCGGCACCCATCGGGTCGAGGGGGATGCCCGAGGTGTCCGAGACCCGGTTGAGGAGCAGGAACGCGCAGGTGGTGGCGATGGCCCCGAGGAGCTGCTCGTCGGTCAGCACCTCGGCCGCCGCGGCGCGGGCCGCCTCCAGCGTAGGCCGGCCCTGCACGAGCGCCTCGACGAGGGCGAACAGCTGCGGGCCGTGCTCCACGCCGTGGCCGTCGCCTCCCCCCGCGGCGGCGCCGGCCACGGCGTCTCCCGAGCCCTCGCCGGCGGCCATCGTCAGCAGGGCGGCGTGGCCGGCCGAGCAGTAGAAGCAGCGGTTGAGCGTGGACACCCGCGTGGCCACCGCCTCGATCTGGGCCCGGTCGAGGCCGCGTCGACCGGCCAGCCCGTGCGCGAGCAGGTCAGGGACGTAGAGCGCCTCCACCAGGCGGATCTGGAGGTCGGCCTCCTCGGGCACGAGGCTGTGGCCCCGGCGCACGTTGACGTGGTAGGTGCCGGGCCCGATCTCGGCGGCCAGCGCCTCCGGATCGAGCATCGGCACCCGGGCGCCGTGGTCGGCGGCGGCCGGCGGGCGCCGCCGACCGGGCTCGCCGGGCCTCGGCGATGGCAGCGGGAGCAGGGACGCGCCGAGGCCGGTGCAGAAGCGATCGATGGCCACGACCTTGGCCGCCACGGCGCAGAGCTCCACGTACTCGTCGACGGACATGGCCGGTCCGAGCAGGTCGGGCAGGGCCACGTCCTGGATCCCGGCGGGGTCGTGCACCACGTAGGCCACCAGGTCCCGGTGGTGGTCCGTGAGCACGGACGAGGTCCCCCGGCGCCCGTCGGCCGCCGTGCGGCACTCGTGGGCCACCGCCACCCGTTGTGCGCCCGTGAGCCATCGGCCCGGCTCCGCCAACGACGCCCAGACGGCGTCGATCGCGTGGAGGATGTCTCGGTCGACCGGGACGACGGGGTGGTCCAGCTCCATCGCCGGGAACCTACTGCGCCCGGCCGAGAGGGTCCCTGACCTGGGGGTCTGGCCGTCGCCGGGGGCGGGTACCGGTCGCCGAGGGTGGTCAGATGGCTCCGGATCGTGGGAGGCTGGTCAGATGGCTCGTCCGATCTGGAACGGCGCGATCAGCTTCGGCCTGGTCTCGATCCCCGTGAAGCTCTACTCCGCCACGGTCGACCGATCGGTGCGGTTCCACCAGCTCGACGCCGAGACCGGCAGCCGGGTGCGGCTCAAGCGCGTGCGCGAGACCGACGGCGTGGAGGTGGCCTACGGCGACATCGTCAAGGGCTACGAGCTGGCATCGGGCCGCCACGTGGTGGTCACCGACGACGAGCTGCGGGCGCTCGACCCCAAGGCGAGCCGCACGATCGACCTGCTGGAGTTCGTCGACCTGGAGTCGATCGACCCGATCTACTACGACTCGGCCTACCTCCTCGGGCCCGACCCGGCCACCGCCAAGCCCTACGCCCTCCTGCTCAAGGCCATGAGCGAGGCCGGCAAGGTCGGCATCGCCACGTTCGTCATGCGGGGCAAGGAGCACCTCTGCGCCATCCGGCCCGACGAGGACAAGCTCGTGCTGTCCACGATGCGCTACGCCGACGAGATCCGCGGCAGCGAGGAGATCGAGGAGCTGGAGGCGGTGGCCGCCGCCGAGCTCTCCGACAAGGAGGTGGCGATGGCCGAGCAGCTCATCGCCAGCCTGGAGGCCACCTTCGAGCCGGAGCGCTTCGAGGACCACTACCGCGAGAAGGTCCTGGAGCTCGTGAGCCGCAAGGAGAGCGGCGATGAGGGCGTGGTGGAGGCGCCCGAGGCGGCCGAGGACGACCGCGTGATCGACCTCATGGCCGCGCTGCGGGCCAGCGTCGAGGGAGCCAAGGCGGCCCGTCGCCGCCACCCCACCGGCGAGGCCACCGATGCCGACGCCGAGGAGGGCGACGAGGCCGACGAGGCCGACCCTGCGCCCAAGGCCCGCAAGAAGGCGGCGGCCAAGAAGGCACCGGCCAAGAAGTCGGCCAAGCGCGCCACCGCCGCCCGCAAGTCGGCCTAGTCGGGCCGGCCACCCGAACCACGCGTGGCACCCGTGGGCCCCAACCCCAAGGTCGAGGTGGCGGTCGACGGGCGCACGCTCGCGGTCTCCAACCTCGACAAGGTGCTCTACCCCGAGGCCGGGTTCACCAAGGCCGAGGTGATCGACTACTACCTGCGCATCGCACCGGTGCTGCTGGTGCACCTGGGCGACCGGGGGATCACCATGCGCCGGTTCCCCGAGGGGGTGGACGGCGGGTCGTTCTTCGAGAAGCGCTGCCCGAGCCACCGGCCCGAGTGGGTGCAGACCGCCGACGGGCCCGGCGACCGCAACGGCACCATCGGCTACTGCCGGCTCTCCGAGCCCGCCGCGCTGGTGTGGGCGGCGAACCTCGCCGCGCTCGAGCTGCACGCGCCCATGGCCCGCGCCGGTGACATCGACGCCCCCACGATGGTGGTGTTCGACCTCGATCCCGGACCCGGCGCGGCCATGCCCGAGTGCGCCGAGATCGGGCTCTGGATCCGCGACACGCTGGCCGGGGTGGGCCTCGAGGCGTTCCCGAAGACGTCGGGATCGAAGGGCCTCCAGGTCTACGTGCCGCTCAACTCGCCCCACACCCACGAGCACGCCTCGTCGTTCGCGCTGGCCGTGGCCCAGGTGCTCGAGGCGGCCCACCCGAAGCTCGTGGTCACCACGCAGGCCAAGGCGGCCCGGCCCGGCAAGGTGCTGATCGACTGGAGTCAGAACAGCCGCCACAAGACCACCGTGTGCGCCTACTCGCTGCGGGCGCGGCCCCGCCCCACCGTGTCGACCCCGGTCACGTGGGACGAGGTGGAGGCGGCCGCCGACGGCGAACCGCTGTCGTTCGAGGCCCCCGAGGTGCTGGACCGGGTGGACGAGCTCGGCGACCTGTTCGCGCCCACCGCCATGTTGGTGCAGCACCTGCCGGCCACGTGACCTTGATCGCGCCGCCGTCCCGCCGATCGGTATCCCCGAGGGGAACGCCGTCCGAGCACCCGTCGACCGGAGGGGAGCCGTGCCCGAAGTCCTGATGCAGGAGACCAGCCCCTACCGGACGCGTCGGGCCTCGCTGCTGAAGGGCGAGGGCGACGTGTACCTCTACCTGGAGGACGTGACCGGGGCGGAGCCCCAGACGGTGTCGGCGGTGTGGGTGGCCAACCACCAGCCCGCGCCCACCGGGCGGGGCGAAGCCACCGATGCCGGCGTACCGCCGCGCATGGGCGCCGGCGGCACCCGTCACCCCGAGGGCTGCCCGGGGCTGGGCCACAACGCCGGGCTCGTCTGGTTCGAGGAGGGCGACGCCATCGCCCTGGTCGACGGCGAGGGCGTGGTGGCGGTGATCCCCGGCTGGGCGGGTCGAGACGGGTTCTACGGCTACGCCCGCTACGCCCGCGGCCGCAGCGCCCTGGCGTGGGAGCTCACCAAGGACGCCCGGCAGGTGCTCGACCAGAAGGCGATGCAGTCCCGCGAGTTCTGGAACTGGCGCCGGAGCGGGGCGTGGCCCGAGATCCGATCCGTGGGGCTCGCCCACCTCGAGCAGCGCCTCGGACCTCAGGACGCGGCGTGGCCGCTCGGCGAGGCGATGTTCCCCGAGCTGATCGCCACCCGCCACCGCGTGCCGGGTCGCGACATCTGGGTGACCGCCACCACCGGGCTGTCGGCCCAGCGCATGGCGGGCGTGGAGCAGTACCTCGACGACCCCGACGGCCAGGCCCGCATCGAGCTCGCCATCGCCCGCACCGAGCCCGACCAGGCCGGGGCCGACCTGCTGGGCGCGCTGGCCACGATCCCGTTCGGCCGCTGCACGTGGCTGGGCGAGGGCCACACCATCGGCGGCTCGCCGGGCGCCTACCCGGCGTTCGGCGCCGACAAGGCGGCCCTGCTGCTCACCGCCCGCCCGCCCTACACCCAGGACCTCCCGGTGCCCGACCTCTCGGGCCTGTCGCGCCGGGGCGCACCGGTGACCTACCTGTGGGTGGTCCTGATCGACGAGGACACGTTCCGCCTCGCCCGCGGCCGCGACGCCCGCGCCGCCCTCGTCCACCTCCACGAGCACGGCACCACCTGGGTCCAGTAGCCCCCAGCGAACGTGCGGTACCGGAGCCGCGTTCCTGTCGATCCCGCGCGTGAGGTTCGGTGGGCCAGGCCGACCCCAGCGAATGTGCGGTACCGGGGCCGCGTTCCTGTCGATCCCGCGCGTGAAGTTCGGTGGGCGAGGCCGCGCCGCCGGGCGACCTGGGGCCGTCGGGGTCAGTCCCGGCGGGCGAGCACGCGGTAGGTGTTCGAGCTCCCCGGGCGGTCGGTCCGCAGCGGCGCGAGCACGAGGTCGGCCACGTAGGCGACGGCGAGGAACGGGAGCGACGCGCCGAGCACGGCGAGGCGGCCGGCGCGCTGGGCCGAGCTCGACCGCGGGAGCCAGGGCTTGTCGGGCTTCGGCGCCAGGTCCTGGCTGAGCATGCCGACGAACGACGAGTAGTCCACCGGCTGGTGGGCCTCGCCCCGCTCGCGTGCCACGACCGTGAACCCCTGCCGGGCGAGCTCGGCGCACAGGCCGTCGATCGGCAGGAACTGGAGGTGCTGGGGCTGCAGCCAGGGCCCCCAGTAGCGCCCGGCGCGTCGTGCCCACGACCGCTCCGGGTCCGGGACCTCGATGAGCAGGTGACCGCCCGGGGCCAGCGCCGTCCGTGCCGCGGCCAGCTCGGCTCGCGGGTCCCGGGTGTGCTCCAGGTAGTGGTGCATGCTCACCACGTCGTAGGTGCCGGCGAGCCCGTCGGCGAGCTCGACGAAGGCGCCGTCGTGGGCCTCGGCCACCCAACCCCGACGGGCGGCGTCGAGGGCGGCATCGCTCTGGTCGATCAGGTCGAAGCGGGCGTCGGGCAGGTCCTCGGCGGCGATCAGGCAGAAGTGGCCGTGGCCCCCGCCGACGTCGAGCCACCGCGACGGCGCCGGATCCTCGGCCTGGACCATCTGCACCCGGCCTCGGTACGACGGCTCCACCGTGGAGAACGCCAGGTCGAGGGCATCGGCGCCGAGGCCGTCGTAGAAGTCCCGGTAGTAGAACGCGAGGCCCTCGGGCGTGAGGCGGGGGTTCTGGAACACGACGTCGCAGCTGTCGCAGCGGTCGAGGGTGAAGGTCCCCGGCTTGTGCTGGCTGAGGTCGGGCGTGGTCAGCAGCTCCTCGATGGCGAGCGACCCGCACCACGGGCAGCGGTCCACCCGTGGCTCGAGGAACCGGTCGGTGCCCTCGGCGAGCAGCGCCTCGTACTCGGGCCGGCGCTCCTCCACGGCGCGGGGGTCGGCCGGCACCACCACCGTCGGCTCCCACGGGCTCCGCAGGGCGGCCACGGCTCGGCGGGGGAGGGCGAGCACCCGGCCCAGCACGGGTCCCGAGGTGAGGTCGGCCGGGGCGAAGGCGGTGCCGCCGGTGGCGAGGTGCGGTTGCACGGTGGCCGCCACCGCGGCGGCCGCGGCCCAACCGGGGCTGACGAGGGCTCCCGCGGCGATCAGGCCGTACTGGGCGAGGGGGAGGGCGGTGGCCGACGTGGCTGCCTGGCCCGCCATGGCCCGCAGCACGGCGAGGCGGTGCTCGGCCGGCTCCGCCACGGCGGTCACGCCGTCGGTGGCCGCCAGATCCGTGGTACGGGGCGCGAACTGCTTCAGCCGCGCCGTGGCCAGCACCATCTCCACCGGATCGAGCCCCTCGGTGCGGTCCAGGGCGGCCCGTTCGAGCAGGCCGGGCTCGACGGCCAGCGCGTGGCGGGCGCCCCGCCCGGGCACGAGCGGACTGGTGCGGTACGACGCGGTGTCCACGATGCGGGCGACGTCGAGCAGGGCCTCCGTGCCGAGGTCGACGGGCACGAGGTCGACCACGTCGAGGCCCTCGCGGCGAGCGTGGGCGGTGGCCGCCCGACGCGCCTGCTCGTCGACGGTGACCCCGGCCGCGGTGACGAGCTCGAACAGCGGCTCGTCGTCGCCGCCGGTGGAGGGCTCGGTGTCCACGCGGGCCACCCGGGCCAACCGGTCGCGCAGGCGCAGCCCGTTGCCCACGATGCCGAGGGTGAGCAGGACCCAGACCCACCCCAGCCGGCGCTTGGGCCATAGCCTCCCCGATCCCCCCGTGCGCACCCGGCCGCTCCTCACGATCGCCCTGCGGGGGATCGTAGGCGCCGCCGGCTCGCGCCCGGACGGCCCGAGCGGCTGGCGCCGTGCGGCCGTCCGCCGCGGTTTGCCGCCCCGGTGGGTCGGGGAGTGGGTTGGGCCCCCGATCGAGGAGGACCAGGACCATCCGCCCGCCCGCGAACCGTGCTCCCACGTCCGACCAGCAACCCTCGTCGCTTGATGACGAGGGCGCCGACCCCGGCCTCGACGCGACGGCCGCAGCCCTGCTGGTGGGCGGGATGGCGTGCTTCGGGAGCGCCACGCCAGTCAGCCAGATCGTGGGTCGGTCCTTCCCCGTGTGGCTCGGCAGCGGGCTGCGCATCGCGGTGGCCGCGGCGGTGCTGGTCCCGGCGGCGGTCATGGCGGCCCGACGGTCGCCGGAGGGCTCGCTGGCCGAGGCCCGGGACACCTCGACGACCGACCGTTGGCTGCTCGCCGGCCTCGGCGTCGTGGGCACCTTCGGGTTCAGCGCGCTGATGCTGCTCGGCATGCGCGAGGCGCCGGGCACCGTCGGCGCCGTGGTGATGGCCACCACCCCGGCGGTCACGGCCATCGGGGCGGTGGTGTTCCTGGGCGACCACCTCGGTGCTCGACGCGTGGTGGCCGTGGTGCTCGCCCTCACCGGCGTGGTGCTCGTGAACCTGGGCAGCGATGCCGCGCAGGGGTCCGGCGATCGCGTGGTGCTGGGCTCGGTCCTCGTGTTCGGCGCGGTGCTCTGCGAGGCGTCGTACTCGCTCATGGGCAAGCGCCTCACCGCCGAGCTCTCCCCGCTCGCCATCACCACCGCCGCGGCCCTGCTGGCGCTGGTCGCGTTCGCCCCGCTCGCCCTGTGGGACGCCGCCGGGTTCTCGTGGTCCGCGCCCTCCGGCACCGAGTGGGCGGCGGTGCTGTGGTGGGGAGCCGGCACGATGGGCCTCGGCTCGTGGCTGTGGTTCCAGGGCATGGCGCGCGTGCGCCCAGGTACGGCATCGGCGTTCATGGCCGTCATGCCCATCAGCGCCCTCGTGCTCTCCTACCTGTTGCTCGGCGAGGCGTTCCAGTGGATCCACCTGATCGGCATGGCGGTGGTGCTGGCCGGGCTGGTGGCGGTGGTGCGATCAGGCGCCTCGGTCCACTGACGGCTCCGGGCGGGGGTCGTCGAACCAGCGGGCCACCAGCACGTCGGTGGACGAGTGCGCCACGATCGACGCCGTGACCACCAGGCCGACGAGGTGGAAGACCTCGTCGCCGCCGGGGACCCCGGCGTCGAGGATCAACAGCCCGTAGACCACCGACGCGAAGCCCTTCGGCCCGAACCAGGCCGCGGCCACGCGCTCGCGCCCTCGGACCGGGGTGCCCCAGAGGGCGACGGCGATCGCGAGCGGTCGAGCCACGAGGAGGGCGAGGAGGGCGAAGGCGTAGCCGCCCGCACCCAGGTCGTTCAGGAACGGCAGCGACACGAGCGTGCCGAAGACCAGCAGCGCGCCCAGCTTCAGCAGTTCGGCCGCCTGCTCGCCGAGTGGTTCGAAGGCGGCGCATGCGGGAGGGCTGATGGTGGCGAACGTGACGCCGCCGGTGAACGCGGCGAGGAACACGTTGGCGCCGGTGGCGCGAGCCACGGCGAGGAGCACGAGGGCGATGGCGAGGCCGAGGAACGGCTCGTAGCCCGACGACGCCGAGAACCAGCGCAGTCGTTCGATGCCGAGGGCCACCACCGGCACGGCCACGCCGAGGGCGACGCCAGCGGCACCCTGCGCGAGCGCGGTGCCGGCGCTCGGCTGGTCGGGTGCGGCCACGGCGATCAGCACCAGCACGATGGGCAGGGCGAGGCCGTCGTTGAGCCCGCTCTCGACGTTGAGCAGGTGCCGGAGCCGACGGGGCACGCCCTCCCGGCCCACGATCGCCGCCGCGAACACCGGATCGGTCGGGCTCAGGGCGGCCCCGACGAGCAGCGACTGGAGCCACGGCAGGCCGACCACCACGTGGGCCAGGACGGCGGTGCCGAGGAGGGTGAGCGGCAGGCCCAGCACCAGGGCGCGGGCCGGCAGTCGCCAGCGGTGGCGCAGCTCCTCGATCCCCACGCGCATGCCGTCGGTGAAGA